>JADFHP010000174.1 GCA_022567135.1 Chloroflexota bacterium | reverse complement strand
CCGGACGACACACGCCTCTGGGCGGCGCTCCAGCACGCCAGCGGAGGCACCTGGACCGGCTGCGTGTTCGACGTAGACGAGATCATCGAGACGCTGAACGCAGGAATGGCGGCACGGAGCAACTAAGACGGGCCGGGCCGTGGGCGGTGAACAGCGAACCAACTGGACCAAGCTGAACTTACGAGATGGACGCGCTCGCCAACGTGATCAATGTTGCCCGCCCCTGCCGCAGAAAGCGGCTAATCGTGCGCTCCGGACGGATAGCGCATCTTGACGATATCTTCAGATAGTGGCGCGTGAATGGTTCCGGCATGAACGAGAAAGCCGGGCGCCGGGACACGCGTCAGCCCCCACGATGTCGCGCGGAAACAACGCGCGTGCCGGGAACGCACGGCCGCGATGAGATAGATATATGCAAACTGACACACCCGTGAACGATCCGATTGAAGAATCGGTCTCCACATACGAACCAGATGAATGGCAGGATGGCTGGGCATCCCGCAACCTGACAGCGAAGAGGTTGATCGCAATAGGCGGGGTTCTCGCAGCCGGACTGACGGCCGGCCTGCTCGTACTGTTCCTGGTAGTCCTCGATGACGGTGACGAAGGTGGCGGTGGCCAGGTGCAGGCGCCGGTCGTCAGGGACGATCTCATCGACGCGGTCTCATCTGACGGCTCCATTGTCCTGCCCGAGCGCACCGCGCTGTCGTTCGGCACCGCCGGCACCCTGACGGAACTGCTGGTCGATACGGGCGATTCGGTACAAGAAGGCGACGTCATTGCGCGCCTGGACGATCTGACCCTCACCGGACTTGAGAAGAGCGTGGAAGAGGCGCGAATCGCGCTGGCCGAGGCCGGCACCCGGCTGGCCGAGGCACGAAGCCCCGCGGCCGAACTCGATCTGGCTACAGCGCAGGCCGCTCTCATCTCAGCGGAGGACGCAATCGCGGATGCGGAAGAAGCGCTCGCCGCCCTGCTCGCCCCTTCAGCCGATGATCTCATCGAGATTGCTGCCGCCGTGACCGCGGCTGAGGTAGCGATTGAGGATACGCGACAGATCCTGACAGACCTCGAAGCCCTGCCCGATCCCGGCGCGGTCGAGGATGCACGAGCCGCAGCCGATCTGGCGCAGGAAGCGTTAGACAACGCGGTGACAGACCAGGCAGTGGATGTGACGGCCTGGGCCATAACCCTGGCGGACGCCGCTGATGCCGTCGCTTCGGCCGAAGCCAACTACGTGACTGCGTTCAGTTCGTGGCTCGGGTACGGCCTCACCAGCGGGCAGATCGGACAGGAGCCATCGACAATTCTTGGCAGCGCGGGCATCGACCTGGCGCTGCTATTCGCTCCGGGCGCCACCGATTTTCGGATTACGTCCGCCGCCGATGACCCATCGACGCCGTGGGATGAGTTGACGCTATTCTCATGGAACTGGCTTTCGCCGGAGCCAATCGAGGGGACTTGTGGCGCCGATGGCCCCCGGCAGGGGTACAGGTGCGTACAAGATGAACTGCAGTCTTCCTGGGATTCGCTGACAGCCGCGGTCAACTCCGAAGCCGACACGCAGGCCACAGCGGCGGCGGCGCTCACCGCTGCGCGGAAGTCCGTCGACTCGGCGGAGAACGCGCTTGCGGCCGCCATGGAGACATTCGAGGACTCGCAGGCGCCGGCAGGCGAACTCGATCTTCGGCAGGCCCGAGAGGCCGTCGCGCTGGCCGAAGCCGGTCTCCTGTCCGCTAGCACCCTGCTTGCAGAAGCGCAGTCTCCCGCCGCAAACACGATCCTGGCAGCACGCGCCGATCTCGAAATCGCACGGGCTATGCTGGCGGAAACTATCGCGGATCTGGAGGATCTGCAGGCCATCGGCAGCGATCAGCAGCTAATCACATTACGCGATGCCGAGGTCGCATCTGCCCAGGCGGTCCTCGCCAACGCGGAGGAAACCCGTGATGATGCCACGATTCGCGCGCCGGTCACGGGCATAGTGGACGTGGTGAATTTCGAGGTCGGTGACGAACTGCAGCGCAACTCCGTAGTTTTGGAGATCCTGGACCCGACGATCGTCACCCTCCTGATGGACGTTGACCAGGTCGACATTCTGTCCATCACAGTAGGCGCCGAAGCTTCGGTCTCTATCGACGCACTTCCGGGCCAGCAACTATTCGGCACGGTCACGGAAATCGGTCCGGCCGCCATCGCGGGCGCAGGCTCGGTCACATTCCCGGTGACGGTGACCGTTGAGGTGCCTCAGGGCGCGCAATTGTTGGAAGGATTGAGCGCCACGGCACAGGTAGTTACCTCAGCCAGGGCCGATGTCTTGCTCGTGCCCGCGGCCGCAATCGGCGGCTCGTTTACGGCGCCGACCATAGACGTGGTGCGCGGTGGGTCGCTGGAAACGGTGGCTGTGACGTTGGACGGCGGCAACGAGACATTCGCCATAATCGCCTCCGGCGTGTCTGAAGGAGACATCGTGTCGTTCACCCTGCCGGACGTAACCGCTCAGTCCAACCCGTTCGACGTGTTCCGCGCCGGATTCGGTGGCGGCGGTGGTAACTTCCGTTTCGGCGGCGGCGGCGGCGGCGGCGGCGGTGGCGGAGGAGGAGGCGGTCGCTAATGCAGCCCGTAATCCAGCTAGCGGGCATCACCCGCCACTACCAGATGGGCGGCGAGACCGTGGCCGCGCTCGATGGCGTCGATCTGCAGATAGAGTCCGGAGAGATGGTCGCGATCATGGGCCCGTCCGGCTCCGGCAAGTCCACGATGATGAACATCCTGGGCTGCCTGGACACGCCCACCAGCGGGGTCTATCTGCTGGACGGCCGCAACGTAGGCGCCCTCTCCGACGACCAGCTCTCCCGGGTCCGGGGACGCCAGATCGGCTTCATATTCCAGGGATATAACTTGCTGCCGCGAATGACGGCGCTGGCAAACGTAGAGTTGCCCATGCGGCTGACGCCGAACGGTAAGAACCGCCGCCGGACCGCCATGGCGGCGCTCGATCGCGTCAGTCTGGTCGATCGCGCCGGCCACCGGCCCACCGAGCTCTCGGGCGGACAGCAGCAGCGGGTGGCCATTGCCAGGGCCCTGGTGAACGACCCGAGCATGATCCTGGCCGATGAGCCTACGGGCAATCTCGACTCCAAATCTTCCGAATCGATCATCGCCGTACTTCAGGATCTGAATCGGTCGGACGGCATAACGATCGTCATTGTCACCCACGAAGAGGAAGTTGCGGCAGCCACGCGGCGGGTTGTACGACTGCTTGACGGCCGAATCGTCGAGGACGTTCCGGTTGACCAGCGCCGATTGGTCTCACCGGCGCAAGCGGGGCCGGCGTCGTGAGCTTCCGACTCATCATGGGCACCGCAATGTCGGCGGTCGGCACCAACAAGCTGCGCACAAGCCTCACCCTGCTGGGCATCATCATCGGTGTTTCGTCCGTGATCGCCCTGATGTCGATTGGCCGCGGCTCACAGAGCGCGATCACAGAGCGGATTCAGGCGCTCGGCACCAACATCCTCTTCGTCAGCCCGGCGCAGACGGCAGACGGTTCCAACAACGAACTCACGCTCGCCGACGTGGTGGCGCTCGAAGACGAGTCGATGGCCCCCGACATTGCCTCGGTTGCGGCCGAGGCGAGCGGAAACGCGTTCCTGCTCGCAGGCCGGAACCAGACGAACGCCCAGGTCCTGGGGGTAACGTCCAATTATCTGAACGTAAGGGACTTCGAACTGGCGACCGGCAGGCCGATTACCCCGTCCGATGTGATCAACGGCACCGATGTATTGCTGCTTGGCTCGGAGCTGGCCAGGACTTTGTTCGAGAATTCCAATCCGGTTGGCCAGCAGGTGAAGGTGAACGGCCGGGCCAGCACCGTAATCGGAGTCCTGGAGCCAAAAGGCGGCTTCGGCCTGGAAGACAACCGGGCGATGGCGCCCATCACCACCGTCCAGGTCAGGCTGAATAACCAGACTCCCGGCGTGAACGGGGCGATCAGCCAGATCAGCGTTCAG
>JADFHP010000003.1 GCA_022567135.1 Chloroflexota bacterium | reverse complement strand
CGGCTCGTCGAACTCAATCCTCAGGCCGTTGTCCATGGGCCAGACAGTTGCGGGCGCTTCGGGACTCTTATAACGGATCTTCGCCACGACGCGTGCTCCGGCGCGGGGCGGCTCACCCGAAACCCAGTTCGGGTTTGACGCGAACAACTCGGTTCGGAGCAGGCTTTCGGCGGGACCGAGAACGACCGTGCCGCTCTCGGCGTCGATCTCGGATACGAACAGAGGCCGCTTGCCGCCGCCGTTCAGCCCCAGGCCCTTGCGCTGGCCTATGGTGAAGTTGTGGACGCCATCGTGCTCGCTCAGCACTGCGCCGTCGGGGCCGATGAGAAGGCCGGGCTTCGTCTTTTCTAGACGGGGGCCAACGAACTCCCTGTAATCGCCGTCCGGAACAAAGCAGATGTCCTGGCTGTCGGGCTTGTCGGCTACCGTCAGGCCGGCGTCGCGGGCGATCTCCCGGATTTCGGGCTTGGTATATCCACCGACGGGAAGGAACAGCTTGCTCAACTGGCCCTGCGTGAGCGTGTATAGGACGTATGACTGGTCCTTTGCGGGGTCGACGCCTTTCAGCAGCCGGGCGCTCCCATCGGACCCCTTTTTTCCATTCAGGGCGATCTGGGCGTAGTGGCCCGTGGCGATGAACTTCGCGTCAAGAATAGCCGCCCGGTCAAGCAGGAAGTCGAACTTGAGCCGGTCGTTGCAGGCGAGGCAGGGGTAGGGAGTCCGGCCCTTCGAATATTCCGAGACGAAGTAGTCGATGACATGGCTCTTGAACTCCCGCTCGAAGTTGAGGAAGTAGTGGCGTGCGCCAATCGACCTGCAAACGGCGCGGGCGTCTGCCACGTCTTCTATGGAACAACATGAGCGGTTGAGCCGCGCCGCTTCGTTGGAGGGCGCGGCGAACAGGCGCATCGTCACTCCGACGACATCGTATCCGGCCTGCTTCAACAGGAGTGCAGCGACAGCAGAGTCGACGCCGCCGCTCATCGCGACGACTACCCTCTCTCCCTTGCCCGGGTTGCGTATTAGCTCTGGCATTTTTTCTGTTGTCTACGGGTTTGCGATCTGGTTGCGGCCCGGAATCCCGAGTCGAAAGCAGTCGCGCCCCTCTATAATCGCAGTAATGACCAGTAAAGCGCATCAGGCAGAGGGTCCGGAAGAGGATCTAACGATTGAAGAGTACGCGCGACTGGCCGTAGATATCGCCTTTGACGGCCTCGGCACGAATATCGCTCTGCTCGATATCGCTGCCGTCAGCGATTTCGCCGACTATTTTATTATTGTGTCCGGTGAGACCGGGCGGCACCTTGACGCCATCTCCAACGATCTCCAGAGAGGCCTCCGGGAGAAGGGCCTGCGCACGCTTCATCGCGAGGGGACCGGACCGGGAGGGTGGATCCTCCTGGACTACGGCGCCATCGTGGTCCACGTATTCGATCGCGCTACCCGGGAGCGGTACGACCTCGAGCGCCTCTGGTCACGCGCCAGGGAGATCGTGAGGGTCCAGTAGCGCCGCGGCCAAAAACCCTGAGATTCGCTACGGCTCGATAATCCAGGGCCCTGTGGCGCGGTGGTAGCTGAGCAGCTCGGATTCGTCGAAGAAGAGCGACACTTCCCTGGCCGCATCCTCCTCGTTTGCCGAGCCGTGCGTTATGTTGCGCCCAATGTCCGTGGCGTAGTCGCCGCGAATCGTGCCGGGCGCCGCATCCTGCGGATTCGTTGCGCCCATCAGCCTGCGGCAGTGGGCTATGGCATTCGGGCCTGAGACGCACATCGCGACTATGGGGCCTGACGTGATGAACTCGATCAGGCCGGAGAAAAATGGCCTATCGACGTGCTCAGCGTAGTGGCGGCCGGCCGTCTCCTCGTCCATCTGCATGATCTTCAGACCGATTATCTTCAGTCCAGACTGTTCGAACCGGCCGATGATCGGCCCGATCAGCCCGCGCTGGACTCCGTCCGGCTTGACGAGGATGAGTGTGCGTTCTGAGGGCATTTTGTCTCCCGAAGGGTTCGCCGCCCGTGTTGTGCGGCCGTAAATCTTTTTCTGATTATTTTTTTGATTTTGATATTGAAGGTGGCCTGGCGTACTCGGGCTGCAGGGTCATCGGGTCGTCCAGATCACCGTCTGCGAGCCGCCGGCCGGCCAGAAGCGCCAGATTTTGCGGCCTGCGAGTCGGCGGTCCAGTGCTAAGTATCCGCGCTTCGCCGACCAGTTTGCCAAGCTCTGCCGCGCGCTCTCCGCAAAACCTGGCGTCGACGGGCACTGTCTCGACCAACTCTTCCGGCCGGCAGAGGCCGTTTTCTGCTCGGCGGTCGGCAGGGAGCTGGCCATCGACGTCGGGCACTGCGTAGCGCGCCCACGCCAGGCCCGCGGATCCGGCGTCGATGACTGCCACCAGCGGGTCCGGCGGCGGCCAGTGGCTCATCGCTTCCAGATCGAAGGTCGATATCCCGATGATTGGCTTGCCGGTGGGCGCAACGAGGCCTTTTGCCGTCGCCAGACCCACTCTCAGGGCCGAAAAGCCGCCCGGGCCGATGGCCACGGCGATGCAGTCGATGTCCGCGACCGAGGCGTCACGGCCGCCCAGTACCTGGAGGACCCTGTCCATCAGCTCTGCGCCGTGGTTCTGCTCTGAATGCCATACGAGCTCGATAGGCTCGCCCACGCCGGTGAGGCCCACGCCGGCCCAGCGCGTCGAGGTATCTATGGCAAGAATGACCGGCACTTCAGGATTCCGCCTTCGCAGCATTGAAGCCAGATCGGGCCGCCCGTAGCAGCCTGGAGGACAGGGGGCCGTTTTGCGTGAGGGTGATGGAGCGATCCTCTTCGCCTGAGCCCCGTTTCATGGTCACTTCCATCGCGTCTTCGGGCAGAGCCGCACGGGCCCGTTCCGGCCACTCGACGGCCAGAACGTCTCCATCGTCCACCCGCTCCATGAGCCCCAGCTCCTCGACTTCTGCAGTACCCTCGAGGCGATACAGATCGCAGTGATGCAGGACCAGCCGGCCGATGTGGCGGTTCACCAGCACGAAAGTTGGGCTTCGAGGCCGATCGGCTGTCCCGAGCCCTGCCGCGATCCCTTGAACGAGCCGGGTCTTCCCCGTACCCAGCTCGCCGCTGATAAGAACGGCGTCGCCCGGTGATAGCGAATCACCGATGGCGCGGCCCAGTGAGATCGTCCCCTCTTCCGAGCGGGTGAGCACGTCCCAGGCTGCGATGAGGCTCACGGCCGAAGATGATCCCAGCCGCGGGCGCCAATCGGTATCGGCCGGCCATTCCCGTCCAGGACCGATACATCCGGTATGCCGTTGCTCTCGCCTATCTCGCCGATCACAGTGATCGGTACTTCAACCGCATCGCGCGCCCCATCGATCAATTCGGCCGGGCCGGTGAAGAGCAGCTCGTAATCTTCACCACCTGAGAGCGCCAGTTCGGTCCAGGTATCCGGGTAGGCCTCTTTCAACAACGGCGATACCGGAACGTCGGCCGCTCGGATAGTTGCCGACACGCCCGACGCCTTGCAGATATGCCCGAGATCGGCGATGAGTCCGTCGCTGATGTCGATCGCGCACCGCACCCCGGCCGCCGCCAGCGCCAGGCCGGCTGTGAATCGCGGGGTAGGGCGGTACAGCCTTTCCATTAGCGCCTCGCGGTCGCTCGCCAGACCGTCCTCGAGCGATTTCAGGCCGCCAGCGGCCGACCCGACATCGCCCGTTACGGCGATGAGGTCACCCGGTACGGCAGCCGAGCGGAGCAGCGCGGGGAGGCCGTCTTCGCTTCCACTGGCACCGGCAATCGTGCCCACGGCCGAGACAGTTATGAATAGCTCCGAGGCGCGTACGATGTCGCCGCCCACGATGGTTCCGCCGTGCTCGGCTGTAACTGCCGCCATGCCTCTGTAGAGCTCGGCCAGTTCGTCGCCGGTAACGTATTCGGGCACGCCCAGAGTGACCAGGCAGTGCAGCGGGCGCGCGCCCATCGCTGCGATATCGCTCAAATTCACGGCGACAGATTTCCAACCGAGGTCGAACCAGGGAATCTGACCACGCCTGAAATGAACGCCGTCGACCACGGTGTCGGTCGTGTAAACGTCGAAGTCAGTTCCGCGGCGCGCAACGGCGCAATCGTCGCCTATTCCCACGACGATCTCGGGCGGCAGATCTGTGCCAAGGACATCGGCGAAGCGGCCGATCAGCTCGAATTCACCCATGTTCTGTGTCGAATCAGACATTACTGGAACGATTATAAGTAGACGGGCCGCTGTAACATGCCCGCTGCGCCCGCTAGAAGCGCCCGCCCTTCTCATTCGCTATGAAGATTCTTCTCCTTTCAGACATCCATGCCAACCTGACCGCTCTTGAGGCGGTGATGGTCAACGTCGCAGAGCTTGCTCCGATAGACGCGATCTGGGTTTCAGGCGATACGGTGGGGTATGGCCCGGACCCGAACGAATGCATAGAACTGGTGCGGGAGAGCGCCAATATGGTCGTGGCCGGCAATCATGAACTGGCGGCCATCGGAAAATTGTCGACCGAAGAGTTCAATGCATACGCCGCTGCTGCCGCGGATTGGACACAGAAAAGCCTCACAGACTCCGTAGCCGAGTACATCGCCGAAATGCCGTTGCGGCTCGAGCACGGTGACTTCACTTTAGTCCACGGCAGCCCCCGCGATCCGGTCTGGGAGTATCTCTTGACGGATGATGGCTTCAGGGCCAATCTCGATCATTTCGAGACACCCGGCTGCGTCGTCGGCCACTCTCATATGCAGTTTATGGTTCAGATACCGGATGACGGCGCAATGGTTGTACGGGCTGAGCAGGATGTAGTGGTGAACATTGGTGATGACCGGTTCTTCATCAATCCCGGCAGCGTCGGTCAGCCACGCGACGGCGACCCGAGAGCGGCCTACGCGATCTACGACGAAGGAGAACGGACCGTGACGTTCAAGCGCGCGGAGTACGACATCGGCGCGACGCAGAAGCGGATGGAGTCTGCGGGGCTTCCGGAAGTGCTGGCCGATCGGTTATCACACGGCCGTTAGACGAGCCGGGGTGTCTATAATCCGGCCATCGCGGCGAACGGCGCCGCGGCTGCTCAACCCACAGGCGGAGATCGATTCAACCAATGCCCATGATTCACATCTATCTGTATGAAGGCAGGACCGACGACCAGAAGCGCGAGCTGGCCAGGGCGTTTACAGACGACGTGCAGAAGATCGTCGGCTCGGAGCCGGCGGCGACTCACGTGCTCTTCCACGATATGAGCAAGTCTGATTGGGCGCATGCGGGCAAGCTGGCCTCGGACGAGTAGGCAACGGCGCGCCGGAGGGCTTCATCAATGGGGGCGCCTTCGGGCTTAGCGTAAAACGGCAATTTAGGGCCGGGAGCCGTCCAGCGCCGGTGCGGGATTTAGTCGAATTCCGGAGCGGAGCGGCGCATCCTAATCGGCGCATGTGGTTTAATGCTGACCTGAGCTAAATATAATTTGGCATCCGGCTCGACGTCGCCGTGGTAACTACGGCAATGGACTTGTTGGCCACCTGGCACGGAAGGGAGGACGCCACCCCTGCCGGGCTGGCTTGAATCCATCAGGTCCGTTATTGGAACAGCGCGGCAGGAAAGCATGGAGACAGGGGCCGCAATCAACGGGAGTTCACACATGACAGAAGCACCGACGCACTACGACCAGATCCTTCCCAATCCGGGATTCGAGATCACGAAGGGCAACACCGCCGTTGTCATCACCGACCCGCAGAAGGACTTCCTCTCGCCGGATGGCGTCGCGTGGGGAATCGTTGGACCCAGCGTTGAAGAGAACAACACTGTGGCCAATCTGGGGTCGTTGATTGGTGCGGCGCACAGCACCGGCATACCAGTCTTCATATCACCCCACTACTACTATCCGACGGACCATGACTGGGCTTTCGGCGGCGCGCTGGAAAAGATGATGCACTCCATCAACATGTTTGATCGCAAAGGCCCTCTCGACACCGATGGGTTCGACGGTTCAGGCGCCGACTGGGAAGATAGCCTGAAGCCGTTGATCGAGCACGAAAATGTCGTCGTCGCCAGCCCTCATAAGGTCTACGGGCCTCAGAACAACGATCTGGCTCTCCAGCTTCGAAAGCGCGGCATAGACAAGGTCATCCTGGCCGGGATGTCCGCCAATCTCTGCGTTGAGTCGCATATGCGGGACATGCTCGAGGACGGCTTCGAGATATGCGTTGTGAAAGACGCCACCGCCGCGGCGGTGCTGCCGGGCGCTGACGTCATGGCCGGGGCACTCGTCAATTTCCGCATGATGGCCAGTTCGGTTCACACGACCAGCGAAATCGTGAGCAAGATGAACGGATAGCCCATTACGTCAACATCGAAGCGCCCGCGGCCGCCCTGGCTCCCGCGGGCGTTTCGCGCGTCTGGCCTGTCTCTGGCCTCCGGTGGTATCGTGCGCCAACGCGCTGATCATTCGGGAGGCGGCTGAAAAATGCCAGACGGTTCTGCCGGCAGGTTCGAGAACAAAGTGGCGCTCATCGCGGGCGGAGCAAACGCGGTGGAAGGCCGGCTGATGGGATTCGGCGGCGTCTGCGCATGGCGGATACTGCGCGAGGGCGGCCGGGTGGTCATCGGCGATATAGACGACGCGACCGGCGAAGAGGCGGTGTCCCAGATGCAGAAGGCGGGCTTTGAGGCCGAATACAGGCATCTGGACGTCACGAGCGAGTCAGACTGGCAGGAAATCGTGAAACTCGCCGTGGACAGCTTCGGAAGCCTGGACGTCCTGATTAACGCAGCGGGAACGCAGGACAAGGAATCTATCGAAAAGACGTCCGTGGACGATTGGACCCGAACAATGGACGTGACGAACCGGATGATGTTTCTCGGCACCCGCGCCGTCGCCCCGGAGATGCGGAAGGCGGGCGGCGGGTCGATCGTCAACATATCGTCGATGGCAGCGCTCTGGAGCGCCATGTACGCCTCCGCGTACGGCGCCTCGCGGGCCGGGATGATCCACTTCACGCACACATCCGCCGTCCAGCTCGGGGCGGACAACATCAGGGTCAACGCTGTGATGCCAGGCTGGGTCAGGACGCCGTTCACAGACCACATCTGGACCGACGGTGCCCTCCGAGAGTCGCGGGACAAGCGCGTCCCCATGGGCCGCTGGGGAACGGTGGAAGAGATCGCGAACGGCATCCTGTTCCTGGCCTCGGACGAAGCCAGCTACGTGAGCGGCACGGAGCTGCTGATCGATGGCGCAACATCAGCCTGGCTAGGCCCGATGTGAACGCCACAAACCATGTGGGTCGGACAATTCAAATGACTGGCAGATTCGAGAACAAAGTCGCACTGATCGCCGGTGGAGCGCACGCAGTCGAGGGTGAGCTGATGGGATTCGGCGGCGTGGCGGCATGGGAGATCGTCCGCGGTGGTGGGAAGCTCGTCATCGCCGATATCGACGACGTGAGTGGCGAGCAGTCCGTCGAACAGATGCGTTCGGCGGGATTTGAGGCGCTGTACATCCACGCCGACGTCACGAGCGAGGCCGACTGGGTCGCCGCGGTCGAACTGGCCACTTCCACGCACGGCCACCTCGACATCATGGTGATGGTGGCCGGGGCGCCCGACCGCCGCGAGACCATCGAGTCAGCGTCGGTTGACGACTGGAAACGCGTGATGGACGTCACCAACCTGGGGATGTTTCTCGGCGTCCGTACCGTCGCTCCGGCGATGCGCGACGCGGGCGGCGGGTCGATCGTGCTGATCTCGTCGATGATGGCGAAGATCGCCGGCTCCTATGCCAACGCCTACGCCGCCTCCCGTGCGGGCATGACACAGTTCGCCCGTTCTGCCGCGGTGCAGCTTGGCCCGGACAACATCAGGGTGAACACCGTCCTGCCGGGCTGGACCGTGACGCCGTTCACCGCGCCTATATTCGATGACGAGACAATAGAGCAGCTAAGCGAGCGGGTACCCCTCGGTCGGCTCGCGACCTCCAGGGAAATCGCCGCCGGAATCCTGTTTCTCGCATCCGATGAATCAAGCTACGTCACCGGCTCGGAGCTGCTTATGGACGGCGGCGTCACATCCTGGCTGGGGCCGCAGTAGAGCCATGTCTTGGTGCGGCCACCAACCGAGGTCTGGCGATATGCAATCGGAAAAGAAGCGGGTTAAGCTACCTGCCGTACTACCTAGCGTAGAGGGGGGAGAGCCGGAGTAAGATACCGGAGCGCAAGCAATGGTGGCAGAGAAACGCGCTCGGAGGCCCCGGCTGTATGTTTCTTCCCGGCCTGATAATTTCCCTGGTTATAAAGATCATCCTGATACCGGTCAAGATAGTCCGGGGCTTGCTGCCCTTCGGCATCTGACGACATGCTGGACTGGAGGCGGAACCATGCCCGACCCCAAATTACGGGATGAGATGGCCCGGCAGAGAGATCGAGAAGATCAAGTGCTGCGGCAAGACTCGCGACGCCGGGCCTCCGGGCCTCCGCCGATCGCGCCACGCCACTTCAGGGGCATGCTGCCCGGTGGGCGGATGTACGGCGAGGACGATTCGGTGATCGCATACTTCGCAGGCCACGCCTTGCGGGGCATGAAGGCGCTCGGCCGGTTATTTTCCGGCGCGAACCGCAGCCGCGGCAGTTCCACGGACGATCTCCGGAATACGATAAAATTCCGCGACCGCGACGGCAAGTAATCTCCGAAAGCCCCGACCCGGCTCCTGACCCGTCTACCGCGGCGCTGATGGCGTAACGATTCCGCGTGCTATGCTTCCGGCCGTTTCAATCACGCACATTTTTTGGGAACAACCATTGGCAAAGATCACCGGCAGCCAGCTCATCGCGCGGTCGCTCAGGGCTGAAGGCGTCGACACGGTGTTCGGCCTGGCCGGCGACCACTTTCTCCACCTGCTCGACGTTCTGGTCGACGAGCCGATCCGCATGCTGGACACGCGGCACGAGTCGGGCGCGGTACACATGGCGGACGCCTACTCCCGCCTGCTGAATCGGGCAGGCGTAGCTCTCTCGACGACGCCGGGCCACGCCAATGCGATACCCGGGCTCGCCAATGCCTCCCATTCGCACGCCCCAGTCGTCAACATCGCCGGGTCTGCGGAGTCGCGAAACATCGGCCGTGGCGCCATGCAGGAGTTCGACCAGGTCGGTCTCGCCGCGCCGGTGACGAAAGGCGCGTGGGAGGTCCCGTCAGTCGAGCGCATTCCCGAGTACATGTCGCTCGCTTTCCGAACTGCGCTGGAAGGACGCCAGGGTCCCACCCACCTGACGATCCCCATCGACATCCAGGAAGCGGAAGTGGATGAGGACGTATTCGTCCGGTATATGCCGCAGGAGTACGGCGCCCCGCGAAATGCGCTTGGTGACCCGTCCCAGGTGTCGATCGCCGTCGACCTTCTGCGCAGTGCAGACAAGCCGGTGATTCTGGCCGGCACGGGCGCCGGCGCGACCGCCTCGGCCGAGGAGCTGCAGCGGCTCGTGGAAACCACGCGAATACCGATATTCACCATCGACTCTGCCCGCGGACTGGTGCCAGACGATCACGAATATTCGGCCGGATTCGGGTATCTGCCGCTCAATGGGGCCGCACAACGCATCGGTGAAGCGGATGTCGTGCTCCTACTGGGGCAAAAACTCGACTACACGTGGGCATACGGTGGCTCGCCGCCGTTCGCGACGGGCGTCAAATTCATCTTCGTCGATCCGTCGCCTGCCGATATCGGGCGTGCGCGCTCTGTCACGGTGGGAATCGCGGGAGACGTCGGCCCTGTGGTCACGCAGTTCGCCGACGAAGCGTCGAAGCACTCGTGGGCGGACGAGTCGTGGGCGGCGTCGCTGAAGTCCACGGCCGAAGAGTATCGGCACGGCCTCGAGGCGCTGGCGACGGACGAGGAGCCGATGCATCCGATGGTCGTCAGCCAGGCGCTGCGACCGTATGTCGACGATGACACGGTGATGGTGTTCGATGGCGGCGACTACTGCCACTTCTTCCGGGCGTCGTACAGGTCGAACGTTCCCTCGTCATGGCTGTATGTGAGCAGCTTCGGGATGATTGGCGTAGGTCTGCCGTATGCGCTCGGCGCGCAAGTGGCGTTTCCTGACAAGCGGGTCGTGCTGGTCGTTGGCGATGGTTCGATAGGTTTCAACGGAATGGAGGTAGACACCGCGGTCCGCCACGAACTACCGGTGAAGATAATCCTTGGCAATAACAGCTACTGGGGCATCGACTGGCAGATCCAGAAAGGTCTGTACGGCCGGCCGGTCTGGACAGACCTGTTGCCGACGCGCTACGACAAGATGGCCGAGGGGCTCGGCGCGCACGGCGAGAATGTGACCACTCAGGCTGAACTCGGTCCGGCGCTCAAGCGAGCGTTTGAGTCGAGCGGGCCGGCGCTGGTCAACGTGGCAGTCGGCCGGATCATCAGCCCCGTGGCCGAGGCGGCCGTATCGAGAAAACTCGGCTCGCACGGATAAAACGCCGCCGGCGGCGTTTGGTGGACGGTCGCCCGTGAAGCTGGTGATCCGAGTCCACCGTAGAGGAGAATCATGCCGTTTTTCTATGAGGGCGACATCGAGCCCAAAGAGTTGATCCGGGGAACGTCGATTCGTCCTATGTGGGGCGAAAAAGTGATGATGGTCATCGTCGATATCGACGATGGCGCGGAAGTAAAGACCCACTCGCACCCCCACGAGCAGGCCGGGACGGTGCTCCAGGGCGCGATGGAGCTGACGATCGGGGATGAAACCCGGGTACTGCGGACCGGCGACTTCTATGTGATACCAGGCTACGTTCGGCACTCGGCGCGGTCGGTCGGCGGCGCATGCCAGGCGCTCGACATTTTTGGCCCGCCGCGCGAGGAGTACATGGGCGATGCGCCGGCTCTTCCGGGCGATGAGTCATAACGCGCGTATGAAGGGCGCGAAGGCCGGGCCGGGCTCGCCCGGCCCCCTGCAGGAAGCGCTGAGGTAGAGGAAATCAGTGCCGGTAACCAGGTTTGAGATCACGCTACGGCGACCACTCGCAGATGGCGAGTCGTTCGGAGATGTTGGACCCTACGAGGAGATTCGCGGACGGGTCCATTTCGAGGTCGATCCGGAACACGACGCGAACATCCGGGTGACCGATATTGGCCTCGCTCCGAGAAACACTGACGGACTGGTTGAGTTCTCATCCGACATAGTGCTGCTGAAGCCGGTCAACGGGGAGCGGGGGTCGCGCCGGATGCTCTTCGACGTCCTGAACCGCGGTAGGCGCGTCTGCCTGGCGCAGTTCAACAACGGCCCGCGTTACGTGGTGACGCCGGATACCGGCCCGGAAGAGCCTATCGGCGTTGGCAACGGCTGGCTGATGCGCAACGGCTGGACGGTGGTGTGGACGGGCTGGCAGGCCGATCCCCCGCCATGGCCGGCGTTGAACCGGCTGTACGCCCCCGAGGCGCGAAACCCCGATGGCAGCCAGTTGACGGGCAGGATTTTCTGCCAGTTCCAGAGCATGGCGCCGGTCCCGCACTTTATGCTGTCGGACCGTGACCACACGCCGCATCCCGCGTTCGATCTCGACGAGCAGGACGCGCTCATGACCGTGCGCGACCAGCCCGACTCAGAGCCGACGGAGATTCCGCGCTCCCGCTGGCATTTCGCCCGCGATGAGAATGGCCACGCCATCCCCGACGCCGACTACGTCCACCTGGATGACGGATTCGAGCCGGGGCTCATGTACCAGTTGACCTACACGACGGTCGGGGCGCCGCTCATGGGCCTCGGGTTCCTCGCGATGCGGGATTCGGTCTCTTTCCTGCGTAACGGAACGCAGGAGCAAGGCAACCCATCTGCGGGCCAGATCGACCACGCGTACTCGTTCGGCGTTTCGCAGAGCGGACGGTTCTTGCGCACGTTCCTGTACCTCGACCTCAACCAGGATGAAGAGGGCAGGGAAGCCTTTGACGGAATCATCCCGCATGTGCCCGGCGGCATGAGGGGCGAGTTCAATCAGCGGTTCGGCCAGCCCTCCAAGGATCTGCCGTCGGTGCTAGCGCAGCTATTTCCATTCACGCCCGGCGAGTCGATAGACACCGAGACCGAGGAGCGCGGCGCTCTGCTTCGCCGCCTGCGTGAACGTGGCGCAAGTCTAAAGGTCTTCTTCAGCAATACGGCGGCAGAGTACTGGAGAGGCGACGCATCGTTGATCCACACCGACCCTGACGGTGGGGAGGACGCCGACATCGGCGATAACGTGCGCATCTACGCGCTGGCGGGCGCCCAGCATGGACATGGCGATTGGCCGCCTACGGATACACGCAGCGCCGACGGACTGCGGGGCCAGAACTTAATCAATAGCATCGACTACGCGCCGCTGATGAGAGCGCAACTGGAGAACTTGCACAAATGGGCGTCGGGCGGCGTGGAGCCGCCGCCCAGCCTGTACCCGCGCATCGATGACGGCACTGCTGCGAGAGCGCTGGACGTGGCCCGCAGATTCGACGGAATTCCCAACTCCAACCCGCCGGGCCACGTGCCGGTTCCGCGCCGCGTCGATTTCGGCAAGGACGAGGCCGAGAGCAGGGTGACGAGCCTGCCTCCAACGCCCGGCCGCGCCTACGGGTCGGTGGTCTCGGATGTAGATGCGGACGGAAACGAGGTCGCGGGGGTGATGCTACCCGACGTGTTGGTGCCGCTCGCCACTTCCACGCCCTGGAATTTGAGGCACCCCGCGATGGGCGCGCCCGACCAGTTGATCGGGCTTACCGGCGGCCTGACAGGCTCCACGCTGCCGTTGCCGCGGACCAGGGCGGAGCGCGAAGAGGCCGGGGATCCCAGGCGATCTATCGAAGAACGATATGCCTCGAAAGACGAGTATCTGGAGCGGGTGCGGACGGCGGCGATGGAGCAGGTCGGGCAGGGGTATATGCTCGAAGAGGACATCGAGCGTACGGTTGAGCGCGCGGCAGAGCGGTGGGACTGGTTTACGTCGGCAGACCGGCGCAGGAGGGAGTGACGGATGCGAATCGGAGCGATATTCCCGCAAACGGAGATCGGCAGCGACCCGGGCGGCGTCCGGGACTACGCCCAGGCCGTCGAGGCGATGGGCTTTACCCACATCCTGGCCTTTGATCACGTAATCGGAGCAGACCTCACAAACCGGCCCGACTGGAAAGGCCCGTACAACCTGGATAGCGGCTTCCACGAGCCGTTCGTGCTGTTCGGTTATCTCGCGGGTGTAACGGAGACGATCGAGCTGACTACGGGCATCATCATCCTTCCCCAGCGCCAGACAGTGCTGGCGGCCAAGCAGGCCGCGGCCCTGGACGTGCTCTCAGGCGGCCGGCTGCGGCTCGGAATCGGCCTGGGCTGGAATGAGGTTGAGTTCGAGGCATTGAACGAAGAGTTTGGCAATCGTGGCAGCCGGGCCGAAGAGCAGATCGAGTTGATGCGTGCCCTGTGGACGGAGAAATCCGTCGATTTCAGGGGCAAGTGGCACACCGTGACCGAGGCGGGGCTAAACCCGATGCCTGTGCAGCAGCCGATTCCCCTGTGGATGGGCGGTGGCGCAAGCGAACATATACAGCGCCGAATCGCGCGGCTGGCTGACGGCTGGATGCCGCTCATTCGTCCCGGTGATGATGGCGACGAGGTTCTGGGGAGATTCCGCGGCTACCTGCAGGAGTACGGCCGGGCTGCCGATCAGTTCGGCATCGACGGCTGGGTGCGTGTCGCGTCCGGGGACACCGACGGCGCGGCCGCCCAGGTAGAGTCGTGGCGGGGACTCGGGGCCACGCACGTCAGCGTGAACACGATGGGCGAGGGCCTGAGCGGTGCTGCCGCCCATATACGGCGGCTGGAGGAGTTCCGAGCGGCTGTTCCGGCCTAGCGCTTATGCCCGCCTCACCAGATTCGGACGATCTCCTCAGTGGCGAAGATCGGACCGACATCCAGCCCGGGTGCCAGTTTGAGTGAGGGTTGGGCGTATAGCTCCGGCGGTACCCCGATATCGGCCAGGTACAGGTCGCCTACGCGCGAACGCGCCTCGTCGGTCTGCAGGCCTGCTTTCGGGAGCGCGAGTGTGAGCGTCGCCGTTGCGTTGACGGCGGGCTCGTGAACCTGGCCGGTCGTCGTGTCGACGCCACTTGGCGCATCCAGCGAGAGGACCGGGGCGTTGGCAGCATTAGCGGCCTGAATGAGGTCGGCCGCGGAGCCACGGGGCGGTCCCGAGAGGCTGTAGCCGATGATCGCGT
This sequence comes from Chloroflexota bacterium, assembly GCA_022567135.1. Classification (GTDB taxonomy): domain Bacteria; phylum Chloroflexota; class Dehalococcoidia; order Lucifugimonadales; family Lucifugimonadaceae; genus UBA1151. The sequence goes on along the minus strand of JADFHP010000003.1, from coordinate 31,253 downwards.
CAAGGACGAGATCAGCGTCAAGTTCGGAAATGCCATCGGCGGCCCGTACTTCGACGTCGAGCCTGTCCAGTATCTCCAGCTGGTGGGCGGGGACTCCGGTAAACGTGTCGGATTGCTTCGTCAGCCAGACCGTTACTTCCGCGCCCCAGCCGCTCAGCCGCCGTGCTGCCACCAGGCCGCCACCTCCGTTGCCGCCGGTACCGCACAGGACGGCGACCCGGCGTCCGGCCGGGTCGCCGGCAAGAAAGAGATCGCGTCCCGCGGCAGCAAGATTGCGGCCGGCATTCTCCATCATCTGGATCAGCTCGATGCCGTACTCCTCGATCATGAGCCGGTCGACTTCGCGCATCTGGGCGGTCGTTAGGAATGGGATATTTGAAGAGAGGGACATGAGCAAGGGAGGCGTTACCGGCGCTCTGCGACGATCATGCCGTAGCCGAGGGTCCCAGACTCGACCAGCTCCTCCGTCTCTTTGAGGACGCCCTTTGCCATCTTCACTGACTCGACGCTGATCGGGATCTTGCCGAGTTTGGCGCCGATTTCGGCGAACATCATCTTCTTGCGGATGCCCTTCAAAAAGTCTCTCGCGATATCGGGGAGCGGAGTGCATTCGGTGACCGTGAATCCGGCGTTCTCAATGAGAGAGGCGTACTCTTCCAGCGAAACGGCGTTGCCCACGCATCCGGCCACGGCGAATATCCCCTGAAGGGCCTTCGGGAGCGAGCCGTTGACTGTGACATCAGTTAGACCGAGCGTGCCGCCCGGCCTCAGAGCGTCGTGAATCCGGGACAGGGCCTCTGCTTTGCGGGCGAATATCGACACCACGCATTCGGCCACGGCGGCATCGAATCCCGCCTGCGGCAGATCGATGTCAGATATATCGCCGCGAATCACTGAGATACGGTCGGCCAGTCCGACCTCTGCCGCGCGGTGATCGAGCTCGGTGACGGCACCGTCTTCCAGCGTGACGCCGGTCACGTGGCAGCCGAGGGTTTCGGCGAGGAACATGGCGGTCGCGCCGGGGCCGCAGCCGGCGTCAAGCACGCGGTCATTCGCCGATAGCCCCATGCGGCGCGCAAGATCGGCGGTCAGGTCGAGTCCGCCGGGGTGGAGGGATTCGCCGAGCAAGAACCGGGCCGCAGGGTGGCTATACGCGTCCGCACAGCAGGCGTTGATCTCAGCCGTCGTGTGCGTCGTCACTTCGTTTCGCGCTGGGCGTTGCCATGCTCGCACGGGGCGTAGACGCGGCTTCGGGCTGCGCGGGCTTCGATTACCGGTTTCACTTCGAGAAGGTGGTCACGCATATGCTTTCTCAGGTAACGCTCGATGAAGACCTTGCCGAAGACCCAGCCGAAGATCGACCACCTGATTCCGAAGGTGCTCTCGTAGGTGAGATCGGTGCAGTTGTCGACAACTTCGAAGACGAAGCGATCACTGAGGAGTTTGAGGCCGCCGGTGATGGGGCCCTTGCCCGGGACGAGGTTGAATGTGATCTCGTTGGGCTCCGACATTTCGACCCATTCGTTCGTGACCCAGTTGCGGCTCAGGCCAAATCCAAGTTTCAGGGGGGTCACGAACTCCACGAGCTTGCGGTCGCCTTCTTCTTTTAGGACGCGGCTGCTCTGGCCGTTGTCGCTCGCCGACACGCCGAACGCGGTGATGACCTGGAACGCGAGTCTCCGGTCAGAGATGATATGAATCTTCTCGGGTTTGATTTTGATCGGGATTACGGCCATCTAATCTGCGTCTCCAGATGATGCGGCGGCTTCTTTCGCAGAGGACCCGTTGGCGCGGCGCTCGAGCCGCTCACGCGCCCTGGACATCATGATTTCCTTCTTCACGTCCTCGCGATAGCCCACGGTGTTATAGGCGCAGAACGGAATCAGCCGGCCATCGGGCGTGGCGATTTCCACGCAGCATTTCATCAGCTTTTTGATATCGAATGTGTACGGGTCCTGAAAATCTTTGATCGTGATTGCGAAGATGTGTTTCGCGACGTTGTCGGGAATGCGGAAGTCGACGTTGCATGTGGCGCACACGAAATCGTCGGCCATGGTGTCGCTCCCGGGAGCGGCGGATGACGACCACATGCCTGCGAGGGCATCTCGGATTTCGCCCTCGGCGTCCGGCCAGACCCGGTTGGTGATGTAGTCGAGATACTCGTCCACATCGATGATGCGGGCCAGTGGCGTCACCTCTTCGCCTTCGATATAGGCGTAGGCGATGGACTGGCAGGAGGGGTGGCAGCAGGGCACTGGCACGAAATCGGACTTCACGATCTGGCCGTCCATGCCATCGTCGATGCGCTGGACAAGCTCGGGAATGGTGACCCGGTTCATCGGGTCGAGGTACTCGAGGTGGCGGCCGGTATGGAACACCGGCTGGAGCATGATGCCGCGTACCGCCGGGTGCTTGAAACCGAATTTGATTATGGCGGGGATCTCGTGCTCGTTCACGTCTCGTTCGACAGTTGCAGTGAGGATTGTGTTGATGTTGTGCTTCTGGAGCACCTCGAGCGCGGCCATCTTCTCGTCGAGCAGCGACTCGCCGCGCAGCTTCAGATACGTCTCTTCCTCAAAGCCGTCGAACTGCAGGTACACCATCGGATTGAGGGCGCAGAACTCAGCCGCCCACTCAGGGTCTTCCACCAGCCGCCTGCCGTTGGTGTTGACCATGACATGCCGGATGCCCTTCTCCTGGGCCATTTTTATGAAGTCCAGGAGTTGCGGATGAATCGTCGGCTCCCCACCCGAGAACTGGACCACCTCGGGGTCGCCCTCGGTGCGGACGAACGTGTCGAGCATCGTCTCGACTTCATCCGGCCGAAGGTTGTAGCCGGTCCCGGCATCCATGAAGCAGGTGGGGCATGCCATGTTGCAGCCGGTGTTGACCTCGATGATCACCAGGCAGGCGTGCTGCTTGTGTTCGGGGCAGAGGCCGCAATCGTACGGGCAGCCGTCCTTGACCTCGGTCGAGAACTCGAGTGGAATATCGCCCGGCTTGTTATAGCGAAGCTGGTCAAGGTAGCCATCGGCGTCGGGGGAGATGAGGACTTCGAAACGGCCGTGCTCCGAGCAGCGCTTGCGCATGATGACCTGTCCATCTTTGAGATGGATCTCGGCGTCGATGATCACTTTGCAGACGGGGCACATGCTCCGTGTCAACTCGTAGAAGATCGAGTCCGATGTCTTGCGTTTCGGCGCCTTTCGAGGCCCGATAGAACTCCGCTCTTTAGCCTGAGCCATACGTCTCCTGTGTTGTTGTGTTGCGCCCGGTCGCTAACAGAACATTACTACGCACGCTGCATACGCCGTCGATTCACGTGCCCTGATCGTGCACCCGGGAAATTAGATGCCCGATACCGGTAATAGGGGTCGGGAGGCTTCACGAGCGGAATCTGCAAAAAAAACGGCCCGAATGGAGTGTCCGGACCGTTCCTTACCCCTATGGGGTTTCCCGGGGGTTTACTGCTTGGTCTCCCAGAAGATGTCTCCTACCTTCTGGATGGCGGCTTTGAAGGCAACCGCCGCGTCCATGTCCACGTTCTGCTTGGCCTTTGAGCCCAACTTGCAGGCATCCCAGACGAGCGTGTGCAGGTCCGGGTACTTTTCCAGGTGCTCGGGCTTGAAGTAGTCCGTCCATATGATGAGAAGGTCGTCCTTGGCCTTCTTACCGTGCTCTTCCTTGGTGTTGGTATAACGAGCGAGGGCGTGGTGGGATGCCGGGTCGTTCAGGTCGAGCTCCTGAATCAACTCGGTCATTCTGATGACTGTCTGCGCTGCTTCCAGCGCGGCGTGCGGGTCGTAGATGCCGCATGGAATATCGCAGTGCGCGTGCGCCTCGGTCGTCGGAAACACGCGGTCTGCCAGCCTGATGACGTTTCCGAAGAGTGACATACTTATTTACTCCTGAGCGATTGGGGTGAATGGGCCTGATACGGGCCGGTCGAATGCCGAAAAATGGGCCTCCCAAATTGGCTGGCTAAATCTACCACAACGAACGTAAGCGTCGAGGGGCGGTCGTGTCTGTGCTGGAGCCGTTGCTGGACTCTCTGCTGGAGTTTCTGACAGGGCGCCGGGTAACCGTCGTGGGCGGCAGCATGTCGCCCACCTATCGGGAAGGGCAGCGACTGGTGGTCAGCCGACGCGCTTTTCGGAGGCGGCAGCCGGCCCGCTTCGACGTCGTATTGCTGGCTGCTCCGCACGGAGAGGACAGGGAGGACCTCAAGCGAATCGTCGGCCTGCCGGGCGAGGAAGTGACGCTAGTCGACGGTTTACTGATGGTTGATGGGAACCGCACAGATGAGCCGCATCTGGCGCTCGCACCGGACGCGCGGGGAGGCTCGTTCGACTGGCGGCCGGGGCATGACGAGTACGTTGTCCTGGGGGACAACCGCAGTCGCTCGAACGATAGCCGCGACTACGGCGTCGTCGCGCTCCGGCAGATCGTTGGGCCCGTGGTCCGCTAGCAAAAGGCGTTACTCAAATGGCGTCGGGTCGCCCGGCGAAATCGGTTTCAGGAGTCCGCAGCGGGCCAGTGCAGCGCTGCCTCAGCTTTCGGCGAGCCACCTGGCCGCTTCTTTGGCGTGATACGTCAGGATGATGTCCGCGCCGGCCCTTGTGATCGCCGTCAGCGTCTCCAGCGTCGCCTGCTTCTCGTCCAGCCAGCCGTTGGCGGCGGCGGCCTTGATCATGGCGTACTCTCCGCTCACGTTGTACGCGGCGACCGGGACGCTGCTCATGCGGCGGGCATTTTGGATCACGTCCAGGTAGGCCAGGGCCGGCTTGACCATCACGATGTCGGCGCCCTCTTCGATATCGGCGGCAATCTCCCGCATCGCCTCGCGACCGTTGGCCGGGTCCATCTGGTAGGAGCGCCGGTCGCCCTGCTGCGGGGCAGATTCAGCGGCAATGCGAAACGGGCCGAAGAAGGCAGACGCATACTTGGCGGCGTAGGCGAGTAGCGTTGTCGACTCGTGGCCGCCAAGATCGAGGGACTGGCGGATAGCGGCTACCTGGCCGTCCATCATCGCCGACGGCGCGACGATGTCTGCGCCTGCCTCGACATGACTCACCGCAGTCTGCGCAAGCAACTCCAGGGTGGCGTCGTTATCGACCGAGCCGTCATCCAGCAGGATGCCGCAGTGGCCGTGGTCCGTGTATTCGCAGAGGCAGACATCCGTGGCGACGAGAAGGCCGGGCTGGGCCGCCTTAATGGCGCGAGTGGCTTCCTGGACGATGCCGTCCTCGGCATAGCCGCCCGTGCCGCGTGCGTCCTTGTCGGCGGGAATGCCGAACAGGAGCACCGAACGAATCCCAAGGTCCACGACCTCGTTGACTTCAGCCTCAAGTTGATCGATGGACAGCTGGAAAATGCCGGGCATCGGCTCGATGGGCCGCCGGACGTTCGTGCCGTGGGTGACGAACATCGGGTACATGAACGAGTCTACCGAGAGCCGGGTCTCGCGCACCATGCTGCGCAGCGCGGCCGTATGGCGGTTCCGGCGTCCGCGATAGAAGTTCTCCAGACGATCGGCCGGTGTCACGACAGGTGCTCCACGATTGACTCCACGAGCGCCTCCATGGTCCGCTCCGGGGAGATGACATCCACTCGGACGCCCCGTTCTTCCGCCCGCTCGGCCGTAATCGGCCCCATGCACGCTACAACTGTATCGTTGATGCGGGACGTATCGCCTCCGAGCAGATCGACGAGATTATCGACGCCGGACGAGCTGGTGAACGTCGTGATGTCGATGCCCGCGTCAAATGCGGCCGCGGCTTTTTCAGCTGAGTCTTCGGGCACCTTCGTCTCGTAGCCGACTATGGCGTCCACCTGCGCGCCGGCTACGGCGAGCCCGCTCTCCAGCGCGTCTCGACCCAGGTCTGACCGGATGGCCAGGATTTTCTTTCCCTTGATGCCTTCCCCGGAAAGCGCATCGACCATGGCCTCCGACACGTAGTCGTCCGGGACGAGATCGGCCGAGATGCCGAGTTCGGCTTTTACAGTCTCGCCGGTGGCCGGGCCAATCGCCGCCACCTTCACACCTGCAAACGAGCGTGCATCGCCGCCGCGGGCTTCCAGTCGGCTGGCGAGGCCGCGGACGCCGTTGGAACTGGAGAACACCACCCAGTCGTAGCGTCCGAGGTTCGCAACCGCCGCATCGAGTTGTGACGAGTCTTCGAGGGGAGCGATTGATATGGCGGGGAACTCCACGCACTCTGCGCCGCTCTCCTCAAGTAGTGAGCGAAGGCGGCTGGCCTGGCTGCGCGTCCGGGTGACGAGCACCTTTTTGCCGAACAGCGGGCGGTTATCGAACCAGCCGAGTTCGTCCCTCAGGCTTGTCACTTCGCCAACGACGAACGCAGCAGGGTTAGAGAGGCCCGCTTCCTCGGCCATGTGCGCGATGTCCGATAGAGGCCCAGCCACCGTTCTCTGCGAGGCCGTGGTGCCCCATTGCACTAGCGCGCAGGGGATGTCGGACGGCATGCCCGCCGCGACGAGCTGCCGGGTTATCTCCGGAAGCGTCGACCAACCCATCAGAAATACGATGGTCCCTGTTAGCCCGGCAATGGCCTTGTAGCTTAGCTGCGACTCCTCTTTCTCCGGGTCCTCGCTGCCGGTTATGACCGTAAACGACGTCGCCATGCCTCGGTGGGTGATGGGAATGCCCGCGTAAGCCGCCGCGGCGATGGAAGAGGTGACGCCGGGAACGACCTCCCACCTGATGCCTGCCTGAGCCAGGGCCAGGGCCTCTTCCCCGCCTCTGCCGAACACGAACGGGTCGCCGCCCTTCAGCCGGCATATCGTCTTGCCCTCGGATGCTTTTTCGACTAGCAACTGGTTGATCTCGGGCTGGCGGAGACGGGTGCGTCCCGGAATCTTGCCGACGTCGATCAACTCGGCGTCGGGGCCGGCCTCCTCCAGCAGCCGTGGGCTGGCCAGCCGGTCATATATCACTACGTCGGCGTCTCGCAGGCGCTCGAGGCCTTTGGCCGTTATCAGGCCCGGGTCGCCGGGACCCGCGCCGACGAGAGAGACCTTTCCGCGGCTGTTCTTCCGGTCAGCCACGGGGTATCTCGGCGAGTAGCTCGCGTGCGCCCTGGGCTGCCATCGTTTTGGCCAGTTCTACGCCGAACTCGGCAGCCCTGTCGGGGTCTCCTACGACGGTTTCGCGCAGGGCTTTCTCGCCGTCCAGATCAGATACGAACCCCGATAGCACGAGCGAGCCGTCCCGCATGCGGCCATATGCAGCGACCGGGACAGAACATCCACCGCCCAGCTCGGTGAGGAACGCACGCTCTGCCAACGATGCGATGGTCGCGTCATCATCTGCGACTGCTGCAGCAACCTCCCGGGCTGCCGAGTCTCCCGCCCGGATCTCGACCGCCAGCGACCCCTGTCCGGCCGCGGGCACGAATACGCTCGGATCGAGAAAATCGGCGGCCTCGTCGAGGCGGCCGAGCCGCGACAGGCCCGCGGCCGCCAGCACAGCGCCATCGTATTCGCCATCCGGCCCCGCCATCGCTTTCGAAATGCGGGTAGGGACATTGCCTCGCATCGGCAAGACGTCCAGATCCGGCCTGGCCGAGAGCAGCTGGGATCTGCGGCGTGGGCTGCCGGTGCCGATACGGGCGCCCTCGGGAAGGTCGGCGAACGGGGAGTTCCACCGGCTGACAAGTGCATCACGCGGGTCTTCACGGACGGTGACGGCCGCCAGCTCGAATCCGGGCGGGATGACGCTGGGCATGTCCTTCAGACTGTGAATCGCGAGATCTACGCGGTCATCTTCAAGGGCGTCTTCGAGGGCCTTCACGAACACGCCGACGCCAAGTTGAGTGAGATCCGAATCGCGATCGGCGTCGCCGCGGCTCGAAATTTCGACGATCTCGAATCGGACGCGGGCGTGGATTTCAGCGAGCGCGTCTACCAGCATCCCGGCCTGGCGCAGCGCGAGCGCGCTGCCCCGGGTGCCGACGCGAACTGTTGCGCTGGTATTTGCGGGCATGTTGCTATCGCTATCGTGTCAGGAACTGGCTTTCGCCGCGGCCTTCGCTTCGAGCCCTTCAATCAGCATCCGTCGCGCGCGGTCACGATCACCCGACTCGAAGACTTCGAGCAGCTCTTCCGTCATCACTTCCTGCCACTCGTTCGGCGTAACCGGCAGGTTTCGGGCCCTGATATCGGTGCGTACGTCGGCAAGGGTCGGCCCGAGGTCTGCCCAGCGCATGCACTGGCACGTTTCATGGTCCGACACCCGCTCCCTGAGTCGGCGGGCCAGGGCGGGGCTCGTGCCCGCGGTGGAGATTGCGACCGTTACGTCTTCGCGCTGGATGATGGAGGGCGCAATGAACGTGCAGAGCGGAGCTACGTCCATCACGTTCAGAAGCACGTTGCGCTCCCGCGCCTCGGCGGAGACCGCCTCATTGATCTCAGCGTCCGAGGTGTCGGCGACGACGACTATCCATGCGCCTTCCAGGTCGCCGGGCCGGTAGCCGCGTTTGATCCACTTGACCGCGCTTTCATCGGCGAGCTGGCGCAGTGCGTCGCAGGTCTCATCTTCGGGCGAGAAGAAGGTGACGCTGCCGCCGCACTCAAGGAAGTACCGGATCTTGCGTGCGGCCTCGTGGGCGTCGCCGCCGTAGACCTGGCAGTTTCTGCCCCTTACGTCAACGTAGATCGGGTAGTACGCGGGCACGGCAGAGTCTCCTGAGATTCGGTGTTAAAACGGTTTTGCTTCAGGGCAGGGCGGTCTATACGAAATAACGGACGCGGGTTTTCTTGTACTCGCGGGTGCTGTAGACGAGTTGCCGATCGGTGATGTTTGTCATCTCGGCGATCTCTTCTGCGATCACCTCGCACTCTTCTTCGGTCGCAGCATGGATCATCGTGTAGTGGCTGTAAGGCCAGTCATCGTATGTTGGGCGCTCGTAGCAGTGCGTGACATGTAAGGAACTCGCCATCATCAGGCCGACTTCCTCCGCACGTTCCTCCGGCACGCGCCACACGACCATGGCGTTGGCTGAGAACCCGGCGCGCCGGTGGTGGAGGACTGCGCTGAAGCGACGCATCAGTTTGCGGGCGACCATGTTGCCGGCGTATGCGAAGAGTTCAGAAACAGACATGCCCAGACGCTTGGCCATCGCATCGAACGGACGGCTGACGAGTTCCAGGTCTTCCTGTAGTTCCCGTATTACTGCGATGTCCTGATCCGAAAGTTCCTGGGCGGTATTCCAATCCGGGTCGATCTCAAATTTAGAATCGGTGGAGTCGCCAGAGCTCCCGGTATCCAGGAAATTGGTTTTTGCGTTGCTCTTCTGGTTCACCATGTCGAAGTTGACGCCGATCTTGAAGAACTGTTTCGTCGGCAAGAGCCGCCAGCTCTCGGCGCCGCTATCCCGCCCCATCTGGTCGATGGAGTCTTCAAGGGACTCATCGGGGGGGACGGCGAGCGTGAACCAGAGGTTGAAGTGGCCCGTGCGGCCGTAGTTGTGGCTAACGCCGGGATGCTCGTTGATCTTGTGCGCTCCGGCGTCCAACTCGTCGTCAGAAAACCGCATTGCTACGAGGGATGTCTTGTAGCCGAGGCGGCGGGTGTCGAAGATGGCGCTGATCTGCCTGATGACGTTCTTCTGCTTCAGGTCGCCAATCAGCTCGATCACTTCTGCTTCGGGAAGTTCCAGCCGCTCACCTATGGCTTTGAACGGTTCTTCGACGAGAGGAAAATCGGACTGGACGATGTTGAGCAGTTCACGCTCAACTTGCTGGAACGCGGTCGCAGGCATTGGCTTCCCCGGGCGCATCGCAATCCCCTGCGGCGCGCTTCTTAACCTCATCTCGATCTCTAACACACGATTGTATCTGCAGCACGACTTCGGATAAACCTTGCCAACTGCCGCAGGCCGTCGGCGAGATAAGGACCATCGAATCGGTGGCTATCGGGCAATCACAGCGCCAGCCCACTGATCAACCGGACCGCCCGCTCCACATCGACCTCCAGCGCGACATCGATTGGCGGCCCGTCGCCGCCCCGCATCGTGTTGCCGCGCTCGGGGCCGCCCGAGGTGTCAACAGCCACGGAGATCGACTCGGTGCGAACCAGCGTCGGGTCGATGGCGACCGCGACGGCGAGTGGGTCGCAGAGGTGGAACTCCTCGCTATCGGGATGTTCGGCGAACCAGGCGTCCATCATCAAACGTCCGGGACCGGCGCCGTCGCTGATGATTTCCCGGGTGAAGGCGACCTGATTGCAGACGTCCAGCCCGATCAGCGTCGTGTTTATCCCGGCCCCGAAGACGATCTCCGCCGCCTCGGGGTCATTCCAGGTGTTGAACTCGGCGTAGTCAGTTGCGTTTCCCGGACAGTCCACGGCGCCGCCCATGACGATCATGCGGTCAATCTGGTTGGCAGCCTCAGGATGTTCCTCGATGAGCCGGGCAATGTTCGTGACCGGCCCTACAGGTAACAGCGTGATCGTGTTGGAGTGTTGGGCCAGGGTTTGGGCGAGCCACGCCACCGCGGGTATCTCCAATGGCTCGATGCCAGGCGCCGGCAGGGCCATCGCCAGTCCCGTTTCACCGTGGAAGTGGTCGGCGTACTCGAATGGCCGTGTCCTGCCCGCGGCTGCGCCAATGGCGACCGGTATGTCAGGCCGGCCCTCGATCTCCACAGTCCGCAGCGCATTGAGCGTCGCGTTTTCCAGCGACGTGTTCCCTCCGACGGTCGTGAGGCCCAGCAAGTCGAGTTCCGAGCTGCGAATGGCCATGAGGATGGCTATGAAATCGTCCACGCCGGGATCGGTGTCGATCATGACCGGCGTGGGGTTCCCGTTCATGGTCTTACATGGCCGCCTGGAGGGCCTGTTCGGAGGTGTACTCCGGCGTCCATCCAAGTTGTGATCGCGCAAGCTCCGTGGAGATCGTCCAGGGGTAGCGGATGAAGTTCACGCCGTCGCCCGGAGATCTGTTTTGCAGGCGCAGCAGCCACGTGGCTGCGGTCATGAAATGGAGAAGTCGTGCAGGAACCGGAACCGGCCGATTGCCAAACATAGAGATCATCCTTCGCCACTCTACGGTGCCGCCGCCGGCGATGTTGTAGATGCCGCCTCTATCCGCCGTCAGGGCCGCATCGAACGCGGCTGTCTGGTCGGCGATATGGAGAAACTGCATAGTGGGATTCGCGAACGCGGGGACGGGCAGCCATCTCATCCTCAGCGTGTTCAGGATGAAGTTATCCGTGTCCGGTCCCATCACCGGGCAACCCCGGTAAGTAATTGCGATCGCGTCATCGCTCTCCGCTGCCCAACGTTCGATCAGATTCTCCGCCGCCACTTTGTCGATGGAGTAGTGGAACCCCTGGTTGGGCTTCGGCTCGTCTGTCTCCGTGAACGGTTCGGCATTCCCAGCGCGCGCGCCATAGACGGTGGCGCTGCTGGGGTAGACGAAGCGCTTGATGCCTGTCGCGGTGCAGGCTCGGAGCAGTGCCGCCGTTGCGCTGACGTTGATCGAACGGGCATCTACGACGTCGCGCGGTGGCCGTGCCAGGTAGGCCAGGTGGAACACAGCCTGTATGCCGTGCTCTACGAGAACCTGTTCCATCGGCGCTCGAACGTCGCGCTGGAGGCCGGTGACCTTTTCGCCGGTGCCATGGAGCGGCTCCCGGACGTCCATCGCCAGGATGGACTCGACCTGATCGAGTCCGGCGAGGTGATCTACAAGGTATTTACCGAAGAACCCCGATGCGCCGGTGACCGCGATGCGCGCGGGGACCTCAGCCAAGCTCTCTACCCGCGGCCACATCATCGTTGAAATCGAATTTTAAAGTGCCTAAGCCGGGGACTATGAAGCCCATCGTTATTTTTCGATTCCCCATTTCCAGAGGCTCACCTCGGAAGTAGATCAGGATTTCCCGGTTTAGCTTTAGACCGAACGTGTTATCGTCCGTGACGTCCGTGAAAGATGTCTCCGCGCCCTCATTATCGAAGAACGACCGCTCCATCGGAATCTCAACGCCATCTACGGAGACCGGAATGAGGCCTCTGGCATAACCGGCGCCAAGGGTGTTCTTGAGCTTGAACCCCCAGCCGTCCTCGCGATTGTGGAGGCTTCCCTTCAGGTAAAGACGCCTCAGGATGAACGCAGGAACTCCGGGCACTTTTTACTCCCTCTTAAGTGTTGGCTTTCAGGCACTGGAACCTGGTGGCAGGTGCGAGCCGGCGTGTGGCGCGGCCTCCGGCGTCTACTAGACCTCGAATCCCGAACGCAACCGGTATATCGCCCGTTCGCGCTCAATGACGTCTGCGGGAAGCAGATGGATTTCATCGGCCAGGGCGGCATAGAAGTATATCTGCGCGACGCGCTCGACGAGGGTACAGATCTCCAGCGCGCGGGCGGCCGACGTCCCGACGGCGCACATGCCGTGGTGCCTGAGCAGGCATGCGCCTTTCTGGCCCAGCGCGGCCACGCCGGCTTCTGCCAGCTCGTCCGTGGCCGGCTCGCCATAGTCGGCAACGTCAACCGAGCCGCCGACATATATGGCCAGTTCGTCGACTATGGGCGGTATGGGGCGGCCCGTCACGGCGGCAACGGTTGCGAAGAGCGAGTGGGAGTGCATTACAGACTCGACGTCGGGCCGCGCCCGGTAGATGGCGTGGTGCAGCAGCGACTCCGTGGAGGGGATCTGCTCGCCGCCAAGCGGCTCGATCTCTCCATTGACGACCACGAGGTCTTCCCTGGTCATCGTCTCGTATGAGACCGAGCCGGGGGTTACCAGGAAGGCCGGTTTCTCGGGATCAGCCCAGTCCGAGGATTCAGAGAGCCGCACGCTGACGTTTCCGGCGGTGCCGGTGACGAGTCCGCGCGACAGCATGAGTTTTGCCGCCTCCAGCAACTCTTCTCTCTGCGTGTCCCACTGGCTGTCCGACTGGTCTGGCATGTGGTGAATTTCTCTGGCTTGCCCGGACTCCGGTCCACTTTCTTTCGGGGCTAATTGTGAGGCCAGAACGGGGGGATTGAAACCCGTGCATCTGGTCGCTACTGCCCTAAACCGGCATTTCGCCTAGAGTCCTGCTGCGCTCCATCCACTCCTCGTACAGGTACTCGTAGTCTGAAGCCAGCGACTGGTCCGGAGCCACCCGCCGGCTTGTTGGATCAACCGAGCGTGCATCGCCCTCCAGGGCGCGTGTGGCCAGCATCGCTGCACCCGAGAGGGTGGCATCAGCGTCCCCGACCTCTATCTCACGGCCCAGGATCGAGGCGAGTAGCTCCGCAAAGGCGGAAGACCGGGTCATGCCGCCGCCAACCGCCAGCGATGTCGAGGGCGCTCCGCACAGTTCTTCGATGCGCTCCAGCCCGGCTCTAATCGCGAAGCCGAAACCCTCGAGAGCTGCTCTCGCTATCTCGGCTGGCGCGGGAGCGTTGAGCGCCAGAGGCACGGGAAAAACCAGCCCGCCTGCTCTGAGCCCGGCGGAACTCATGTCGGTCAGCGCCGGGCCAAGGTGTGCGGTAAGGCCGGAACCTCCCGGCGGAGCACCCAGTGCTTCGTCGTTCAGCCGGTCCATCGCCGCAGCGTGATCCTCTGCCGGCGAGATCAGTTGGCACAGCCACGAATAGGCGCCGCCCATGATTCCAAGGTTGGACTCCAGAATCCAGCGTTCAGGCTCGACGTGTCGCCCGGCCCACAGGCCGCGGTCGGGGTCGAGCAGGGGGCTTTCGGTGACTCGCTGCACCGCGCAGCTCCAGCCGGCGACGATGCCAGTTGCTCCCGGCGCTGTGACGCCCATGCCGAAGAGTCCCGTCTGTGTGTCCGGACCGGCGTTGAAAACGGGGATATCCGATCTGAGGCCCAGCGCATTCGCGACATCGGCGCGCAAGTTTCCTGTTGGGCCGAAGCCGTCGATTGGCGGAGGGATGGAAATCCCTCCCAGGCCGACGGCCTCCGCGATATCCGTGGCCGGCTGTCCGCCTGTCAGGTTGAGCAGGCCCGCCTCCACGCCCGCAGCGTGGTTCACGGATAACTCTCCCGTGAGGCGAAACGCCATCCAGTCCGAGAGCGTGACCACCGTGGAGATCCTGTCGAAAAGGGCCGGCTGCTCCTCCTGGAACCACTTGATGCGCGCCCACGCGGCCAGAAACGAGGGCAGATGGCCGGTCGTGCGCCACACGAGATCAGCATGGTCTTCGTCGATTGCGGCACCCTGGAAAACCGCCCGCATATCGTTGTTCGGGCCTGCGTACAGCGTCCTGCCATCACGGTCCAGAAGAGCGATTCCCTGCCGTTGGGATGTGACTGCAATGGCCCCAATTTGCTCAACGCCGGCCGGTGAGTTCGAGATTGCCGCACGGGCAACATCGATGATCTGATTCCAGGTCTGTTCGGGGTCGAATTCGACCGCCAGATCGCCGGCATCGGTCTGTTCGCGCAAGGCCGGGGCGCGTCTCTCCGTGGAGAGCAGGATGCCCGCCTTATCGGCGACGCCTGCCCGGACGGCCGACGAGCCCATGTCTACCGCCAGCACGGTCCGTCCCGTCCCGGCCCCGTCAGCCACGCCGACCCGCCCAGGCATCCGGGTTGACCATGTTCACCGGCATCTCACCGTGGGCGAACCGGGCGAGGTCTTCCGAAATCATCCGGGAGTGCCGCTCAATCGTTTCATCGGTAGCCCCGCCGATATGGGGCGTGATGACGACGTTGTCCAGCTTCAGAAACGGATGGCTCGGCTCGATGGGCGCGGTCTCGAAGATATCGTAACCGGCGCCTGCGAGGCGTCCGTCGCCCAGCGCCTTGGCAAGGGCATCGGTATCAACCAGCTCGGCCGACGCCGTGTTGATGACAATTGAGCCGGCCTTCATCGCGGCGATCTGGCCCGCGCCAAGAAGCGGCTCGCCGTCTTCCGCTGCCGGCGCGTGCAGGGTGATCACGTCGGCGGTCCGAATGAGATCGTCCAGCGACCGCGCCGACGCGCCGAACGCCTCTACGGCATCGGAATCGACATATGGGTCATGGACGATGACGTCCATCCCGATGACCCTGCATATCTCCGCGACTCGGCGGCCTACCGCGCCAAACCCCACTACGCCAAGGGTTCTGCCGGATAGCTCAGCGCCTCTCAGGGCCGTATACGGGTCGGATGGCGACTGCCAGAGGCCGCCACGAACGTACCGCTCGCTCTCTGATATCCGCCGTGCGACGGCCAGCATCAGCCCGATCGTGAGTTCGGCGACGGCGTTGGCGTTGCGGCCCGGTGTGTTGAGAACGACGACGCCGTGGGCGGTCGCGGCATCCACGTCGATCTGGTTCAGCGCGGCGCGGCAGATTGCGGCCACCTTCAGGTTTTCGGCTGCGGCGAACGTCTCCTCGAACAGAAAGTCCCGTTCGATGACGACGGCGTCAAATTTCTCTCTGGCCAGGCGCGCGCCGAGTTCTTCCGGGTCCCACATCACGCCGGTGTCACGCCAGTCTTCATGCACCGCCTCACCGAACCCGTTGATGGCATCGAGACCGGCGTCTGCGAACGGCGCGAGGATCAGCACCCGCAACTGGCTGCTCATCGTGACAGGTGCTCGGCGGCTGCGTCGGCGGCCAGGTTTCCGCTCCTCACCGCGCTCTCCATGGTCGAGGGCCAATCCGTGTCGGTCCAGTCGCCGGCCAGGAACAGATTCGGCACTGCGGTTTTCTGCGGCAGGCGCGCAGCTGTGGAGCCCGGCGTGACTCTGAACGTAGCGTCAATCTGCTTCACGCTCAGGAATCGGGTCACGTGTGCGGTCGATGCAGCGGGGAAGGCGCGTGCCATCTCAGCCACAAACAGATCCTCCAGCTCTCTGCGTTCCATCTGCGACCAGCGCCATGCCCCTGAGAGGGAAATTACCACGTGTTGCCCGCCGTCTGGCTCTTCCATAGCCCCGGAGTGAATTGCCGTGACGTTGAATATGAACTGCAGAGGGCTATCGACGACCGCGATGAACGGCTCGTCGAGTACAGGCCCGTCATACCAGATGTGGATGCCAACTATGGGTGCCGTCTCTAGCGATGCAGCCACTGCAAGCGGCGCGAGGCTCTGGTTTGTCTCCGGCAGCAGGCTGCCGAGGGCAAAATGCGGCACCGCGGCAATCACCGCATCGGCTTCGATTGTGCTGCCGTCTGCGAGCCGGACGCCGCGGAGTGAATCGCCTTCAAACCACAGTGACGCCACATCGGTATTGAGTTGGATATCGCCGCCGTGTTCGCTCACGTACGCCATGGCGTGCTTGCCGGCCAGCTCTGAAAGCCCGACGCGCGAGTAGCCGATGACGGCGTCGCGGCCGCTCCCCATGAGGGCCGTCTGGAAAAGCATGAGGCCGGCGGCAGCGCTAACGTCGCCGATATCGTCGTTGAGGGAGGGCAGGACTATGAGGTTCCACAGGTTCGCGATCGTGGACTCGTTCTGGCCGCGAGCCTCGAGCCAGCTCTGAAATGTCTGCTGGTCCAGCGTCTCTGCGTTTTTTCGCCGGTTCGTGAGCCGGACCCTCATCATTCCGTAGACCACCCGAAGCTTGTCGGCCATGCTCAGGTGCCGGTACCGCAGCAGTGAAGGAAGCATCCCCATTCCGGGAACCCTTGACCAGCCCAGCCTGCTGACTACGCCGTTTTTCAGAACCGGCACATCGAGCCGTTCCTGCTCGTAGATGCTGTCCCGGGCGCCAATTTCAGAGATGAAGTCGATGTAGTCGGTGCATGCGCCGAGAAATATGTGCTGGCCGTTGTCGACTACCACGCCGGTCTCTCTGTCGGTAAACGAGAACGCCCGGCCGCCAAGGTAGCCGCGTTTCTCCAGCACGATCGGTCTGATCCCGTGGCGGATGCTCCGGCTCGCGGCCGCCAGTCCGGCCAGGCCGCCGCCGACGATGATGCTGGTCGGTTTTCGCGTCTCGCTGCTGGCCATCACAGATTCCGGGTGGAACGCGGCTACCAGGGGAGTGGAGTCACGCTGCGCAGCCAGTGACGTGCCACAAGAGCGATCTTAGAGGCCCTGGAGATGCTGACCCGCTTCTCGAATACCGGAAAATCCTCCGCCTCCATCCTGTCCAGCAGACGGCTGTATACAGATTCGAGTGTCTTCGGGCAGGCTCGCGAGCGCCTGTCCAACAGCGGATAGAGCATCCTCCCGCGCTCGAAATAGTCCCGCGCTCTGGCAGCCTCGAATGCCATCAGTGATCTGAAGCTCTGGTTGTTGACGCCGGCCAACAGCTCCTCTTCGGTGTAACCGAACCGGTCCATGTCCTCTTTCGGCAGGTATATCCGGCCGTTGGCAGCGTCTTCCGCAACGTCCCGCATGATGTTCGTGAGTTGCATGGCGATGCCCAGGTCTATGGCGTGCTCGATAGCCTTCGGGTCCGTATATTCGAATATTTCGATGCAGATCAGGCCAACCGCGCTGGCGACGTAGTAGCAGTACTCCCGCAGCTCCTCGAACGTGGCGTAGCGGCTCTTGTGGAGATCCATCTCCACGCCCTTGATCACGTCGTCGAAATACTTTTCCGGTATGGAATAGCGCTGCGCGGCGTCGGAGAGCGCGGAGAACACCGCGCCCCGGGCGTTGCCCTCGTATGACTCGAGCAGCGTTTCTCTGAGAGTTGAGAGAGCAGCGACCCGGTCAACGGCCATGTCTTCATCGTCGGCGATGTCGTCCGCAACACGGCAGAAGGCGTATGCGGCGTATATCGCCTTGCGCTTCTCTTTCGGAAGCGTCAAGAACGCGTAGTAGAAGTTTTTGGCGCCCTCTCTGGTGATCGCCTGGCATATGGCGTATGCGGCTTCCGTATCGTCGGCCTCTCCGCCATACGGAGGCGTGGGGGGTGGCTTCGCGGTCTGCGTCATCGGCCGCGTCCATCCCTATATTTTTTGGGCAAAGGATGCATGCGGAGCTTCGACCGGATCTGGGTCCTGGCGAACAGCACCGCCTTCTCACGCTTTGACAGGGCAGGGCGGCGCGTCAACACGTCGTAGTCCCGGGACTCGATCTTATCGAGAATCGCCATCCCACCGGCTGTGAATAACGCGATGTCAATCCGCGCCTTTCCTTGCACTCGGTCGATCAGTGGAATCCCCTTGCGGAACAGTTCGCGGGCCCTATCGACCTCGAACTTCAGCGCCGCCTTGAACTGCGGCGTTGCCCGCTTTTCCCTGATGTCATTCTCCTGGACGCCAAACCGTTCCATCGTATCCCCGGGGATGTAGATGCGGCCGATATCGAAGTCGCGGGCAACGTCCTGCCAGAAATTGGTCAGTTGCAACGCCGTGCAAGTGTAGTCGGAGAGCCGGTGCAGCTCTGGTTCACGGTGGCCGAATACGTAGAGGACCAGGCTGCCGACGGGGTTCGCCGAGTACTCGCAATACCCAAGAAGCTCATCGAAGTCCGGGTACCTGGTGATCGACTGATCTCTGCGGTTCGCTTCGATCAGTTTCAACAGCGGCTCTTTCGGGATATCGAACTCGCGTATCGTCTGCCGGAGCGCGACGAAGTAGGGGTGTGATGGAGTGCCGGAGTAGGCTGCTTCCAGCTCGGCCTCCCAGGCGTCCAGCAGGGCCAGGCGGTCGCCGTCGACCTCGTCGCCGAGGTCGTCAACGCCCCGGCAGAAGGCGTAGATGGAGAAGAAGTGGCGCCGGAGATCGCGGGGGAGAAGCCGGGTCGCGACAGAAAAGTTCTCGTAATGCGAACGGGTAAGCCGCTCGCACGCAGCAAAAGCTTCTTCGATGCTGCTGCCTGATTCAGCAAATGGGAGGGTCACCGGGCCGGTGGCAGTCACTGGCGCCTCGGTTTGATCAGCACGGAGGTCTGGCCTGTCGCCTCGCCGATTCCGGCGCGGCCCGAGCTAATGGTGCGGGGTCAGGCCCCGACCACCTGGATGACGACGTCTCGCTTCTTCGGAAGTTCAACCATGTCGACGTCCAACTCGACCAGGAAAATGCGCTGCCACTCGCCAAAGGTCATCTCGCCATCGATGAGCGGCACTTGCTCGCTCGTTGAGAGCATCAGGTGCTGGCAGTGCGCGTGCCCGTTCGGGCACTCATCTTCGTGCATGTGCACGGTGCGAATCGCAAAATCGTTGTGGCCATAGTAGGACTCTTTCGGCGCCAGCCGCTCAAGGAAACATTCCATATCCTTAAGCAGCAGGGGCTCGGCCTCATTGATTTTGATCGCCGCGGTGGTGTGCTTGCTGAATATGACGACGAAGCCGTTCTCGATCTCGGAACGAGCGACCACGTCGGTTATTTTCTCTGTGATATCGACGAACGCCGGTGCCCGGTCTGTCTCAACCGATACCGTCTCAGAGAATGTCCTCAAATTGTGTCCTCTTCGCAGACCCGTATGGCCTTGAAAAAAGGCGTCAAATCCCGGCGGTACGCTAGCACAAGAAAAACCTGTTTGCAACAGGATTCTTGTGTCTGAAAGTAGTCTCTCTCAACTCGGACAGAACCATTCTTCATGCCGATCTTGAGAGGCGTTCCCTGTACCGTCCAAGAGCCATCAGGGGCCAGTAAATTCTATACATATGATACTTAATCATGAATCCGGCCGGGAGGTGTTCAGAGATCAGGTCTCGCTCATTCGCCTCCAGGGACGTGAATTTCCGGTCACCAGTGCCGTATCCGGGGAACCCGGTGCCCGTATATTCGTCCTCATCCCAGGAGCCATCTCCCAATTGTGTTCTGATCAGATATTCCACCCCCTTTTGGGCTGGCTCGCCATCTGCGCGACCCGCAGATATTAGGCCTAGCAGCCCCCACGCCGTCTGAGACGGGGTGCTGACACCCCTGCCTCGCCATGCGGGATTTGCATAGGATGCACACGATTCTCCCCAGCCACCATCGCTATTTTGCTGCGCCTCGAGCCAGGTGGCGGCTTTGACGATGCGCGGGTCATCCATCGGGAACTCCAGCGCTTCAAGCGCGGGGAGCACTGAGGCCGTCCCGTAGACGTAGTTGACTCCCCACCTGCCGAACCAGGCTCCGTCATCCTCCTGCTCCGACCACATATAGTCGATGGCCCTGTTGACCTGGTCCGTGTCAATCGGGAAACCGAGTTTGGCGAGCATTTCCAGGATGTGGGCCGTCACATCCACGCTCGGCGGGTCGATCGTTTCACCGAAATCGAAGAACGGCATCTTGGTGACGAGTGTGCTGGTGTTGTCCTTGTCATAGGCGCCCCAGCCGCCATTGCGGCTCTGCATCGCCATGATCCAGTTCACGCCCTTTTCGATGGCCTCAGTCCGCCGCTTCATGTCCGAGGCGGCCGCGGTGCCGACGGCGAGAAGAACCTCGGCTGCATCGTCGGTGTCCGGGTACGTCTCGTTGTGAAATTCGAACGCCCATCCCCCCGGCTCGACGTTTCCCGCCTTTTTCTGCCAGTCTCCCGGAGATGCAATCTGGCGCTCTATGAGATAGTCGGACGCCTTCACCAGGCACGGATCATCCGGCTCCACTCCGGAGTCGATCAGAGCAGTGATCGACAGGCAGGTGTCCCAGAGGGGCGACATAGACGGCTGCAGCCGCCACGTATCTTCATCCTCGATCGCATACAGATCAAACCCTTCCATGCCTTTGCGGATCACCTCGTGGTCATTGGCATAGCCAAGTTCATGGAGCGCCATCATCGAGTAGGCCCAGGGAGGCTGTATTCCCCCCCAGCTTCCGTCGATCTCCTGGTGATCCACGATCCACTTCTCCGCCACTCGGAGGGCCCGCGCCCGGGCTGGATTCCACGGCAGGAGGTTGGATAGCCGCAGAAGCCGGTCTGCAGCGAACATCAACCGCTCTATGCCCAGTCCCTCAGGCGTCGGCATGGAGTAATCGGCGTTTTCACGTCCATTAACGAACAACTCGTCTATTGCGGCCGACTCCGGAACGGGATGTATGGGCTTGCTTGAGAGAAGGACCGACATCGGGACGATGGTGGCGCGCGACCACATGGCGAACTGGTAAATGTTGAATGGGATACGGTTGGGAAGCAGCATTATTTCGGGCGGGAGGAACGGCACGCCGCCCCAATCCCACTCTCCGAGCAGGGCGAACCAGATCTTCGTGAATACCCGGCACTTCTCGACACCGCCCCGGGAAAGAATGAGCCGGCGGGCGCGCTGCATCTCATCCGAATCCGCCGAAGCGCCTGCGAGCTTGAGCGCCAGATAGCACTCGCATGACGTGCTCAGATCGCTGGCGGCGCCGTAGTAGAGGTTCCAGCCACCATCATCGCCCTGCCTCCGGAGGATGAAGTTTTTTATCTTCCGAAGGCGTTCTTCAGATCGCATCCCCAGGAAATGGGTCAGGAAAACATACTCGGCTTCCATCGTGGGATTAGATTCGAGTTCGCCCCACCAGTAGCCTTCGTCTGCCTGGTGGTCGAACAGGAACTCCTGAGTCCGGGATATCGCGGCGTCGAGACCCGATTCCTGCCGGGCGCCGTTCTCCGCCATCGCCGGGGCCGGACGCGGCATACCTACCCTGACGGGCGGGATTACGGATCCCGGCGAATCAAGGATCGACGTCATCTGGAGGCCTCCGGGACCGGATCATCGCTGATGCCCTGAACTCTGACATAACCGTTTGACGCAAACCAGCGCGCCGCGCGGCCAAAGGCGTCCTGCACGGGGCCAGGGGCAAACCCGAGTTCTTCGATTGCCTTCGACGAGTCTGCGTGCAACGGATGCCGGGCCGCTTTCACTCCCGCATACGGAATGCGCGGCTCCCGACGAAGGATTGTACCTTCGGCGAAAGTATCAACCGCTCCGGCCAGGGCGGCAATAGGATATGGGACTCGGATCGGGTGCCTTTTCAGGCCGGTCGCCTCGTTGAGCATGCCGTAGGCCCCGCGAATGGTGGTGTTCGTGCCGCCGAGAATGTATCTCTCCCCGGCGCGCCCGCGCTCGAATGCGGCAAGGTGGCCTGCCGCGGCGTCCCTCACGTCTACAAAATTGATCTCCAGATCGAGATAGCCGGGAAATCGGTGGCGGAGATACTCCAGAACTATCCGGCCCGTCGGAGTCGGCTTCACATCTTCCTCGCCGATCGGCGTTGTCGGGTTCACGACGACGATCTCCATGCGAGTATCGCTGGAAGATAGCGCCAATTCTTCCGAGAGCAGCTTGGAGCGGTGGTAGTCATCCGGAAGGTCGTCGACGATCGCGTGGTCTGTCTCCGTAACGACCGTGCCGGGGCCGCGCGAGGGGTAAACGCCAATCGAGCTGGTGAATACGAACCTGGGAACCCCGGCCGCCTTTGCGGCCTCGATGAGCGACCTTGTGCCGCCGACGTTCGTATCGAAGATATCGCTTTTGCGCCTGGTCCAGAACTTGTATATAGCCGCGGCGTGGAACACTCCGTCCATGCCCGCGACGGCGCGCTCGAGCGACGCTCTGTCCAGCAGATCGCCGGTGGCAGGCTCCAGGCCGGCGGCGGCAAATCGGGAGGGGTCGTGGCTCTGGCGGATCAGCGCCCGAACGCTGTGTCCATTCGCGAGAAGGTGCCTCGCGACCGCGCTGCCGACGAATCCTGAGGCGCCGGTGACCAGGAAATTCATGCCGCAGTGCCTTTGGATTCCCCGGTTATTTCACTGGCAATTTCGCCGGGGGACGAGTTTTCTTTCGCGAACGCCGTGAGGAAAAGTCCGAGCTGCCGGGCCGCCCGGCTCGAGGCGCGTCCCAGGCGGGTCAACTCCACTATTCGCCTGGGATCCCGTGCCGCGTATCTGATGACCCTGGCCGTCCGGCCGCCGGTAGGCGCGCCCGGCATCTCTGTGACGAGGCCGGGGAGCGTCATGTCCGTCGAGTCGACGATGACTCTCACGCCCAGAAACGGCATTCCGGCGGCAATGGTTGCCCGCGCCACCCAGTAGCTTTCGAGATCGACGGAGTAGACGCCGAACCTGGCGCCCAACCACTTTTTCATCCCCGGGGACCTTGCGATGATGGGAACGGTGATCGAGGGGCCCTGCACGAAATCTATGCCTGCAATCTCCACAGCCATCCTGGCTACTGCCGCGAATGCCGGATCGGACTCGAACGTCTGCACGTCGGCGCCCAGGGACCAGTCCAGCGGAGTGCCCTCGATCAGAGAAACACTAGTGGCGATGACGACCGTGCCGGCATCCAGTGCGTCATGGGTTGCCCCGGCAAAGCCGACTCCGATCACGAGGTCCGGGCGATGGTTGCGGACAAGCCAGCCAGTTGTCTCTTCCGCCCTTGACTGGCCGATGCCAGAGATCAGTATCAGGGCGGGATTCCCGGGAAGTATCTCGCCTCGGTAGAGGAGAGCCTCTCCGGGCCCCTGCTCTTCGCTGAACTCGCCGGCACGCAGAAGCGGGGCCATCTCTTCGCGTACGGCTGCGACAATTGCCAGCAAACTGCAAACCCCTTAGTTGGCGCATCATGGCCGACGCGCCAATACGTCCTCAGTGGCGGGGGCCGCTCAGGCGGCCGTTATCCCGCTCTTTGTGATCGCGCCGGAAATCACGAGTGCCACTGCGTCTTTGGGGCTGCTGAGAGCGCCGAATATGGTGGCGGACTCAAACCCGCAATGCAGCATGCAGTTTGCGCAACGCGAGTCTTTCTCAGCGTTGCCGTACTTATCCCACAGCGACTCTTCCATCAGATCGCCGAAGTTCTGCGTGTGGCTGTCCGCCAGTGGGTAGCAGGGGTTGCGCCAGCCCATGACGGTGTAGGTGGGATTGGAATATGCGGTGCAAGTCTCATACTCCCGCTCGCCCTTGAGAAACTGAAGGAACAGCGGGTTGTTGTAGAACTTGATGCCCATCTCGGGGTCCGGTGTGAGAATGTCCTTGAAGAGCCGGATTGCGTCTCTCTTCTTCAGGAATAGCTCCTGATTCGGAACGACCTCATAGTCGAACGCGGGCGAGATCATATTTCCCTCGAACCCGGCTTCGGCGCACTCCTTCCAGAGTTTGTGGAGATCTTCCTTGTCGCTGCCTTGGAAGAGGGTAGTGTTGCCGGTCACCCTGTAGCCGGCCGCTACGGCGGCTTTCGCGTTCCGCATGGCGATCTTGTATACGCCTTTGCGGGATACTGCCGCATCGTGGCGCTCATCAGTGCCGTCCAGATGGATCACCCACGCGAAATACTTCGACGGCGGGATCTCCTTCATCACTTTGGGCATGGTCAGGGCGTTCGTGCACAGGTAAACGAACTTGCCCTTTTCGATGATCTTGTTGACGATCTCGGCGATCTGCGGATGGATGGTCGGCTCTCCGCCCGCGATGGAGACGATCGGCGCTCCCGACTCTTCCACAGCGTGCAGCGCGTCCTCAACGGTCATCCGGCGGTTCAGGACCGATTCATATTCCCTGATGCGGCCACAGCCCTCGCAGGCAAGGTTGCACGCCTCAAGCGGCTCCAGCATCGTCACGAGCGGGAAGAATTTTTTCCGCTTGAGGACGCGGTTCTTGAAGATGTACCAGCCGACTTTCACGCCCAGGCTAATGGGCCTACCCATCACTCAACTCCTGTGTGTCCGCCGCGCTGGCGAATGTCTGATCAAGGCGCCGGTTTCAGTTCACATCGGCGGACACGGCGCCCAAGTCATGCCAGTAATCTTTCCCGATAAACGGGCGCCTCTAGCTCTCGCGCACGAGCAGGTACTCTCCGAGGTTTTTAAGGTCGGCTCCGGCGCCGCTTGCGAGCGGGATTGACTGTAACACGTTGAGCGCTTTTCGCCAGTGATCGGTAGCCAGCTTTTCACAGTAGATCCTGGACCCGAGGTCTTCCATTATCGAGAGCGCGTCCTCCACATCTGCGGGCTCGACGCGCTCTTTGGAGTAGATGGCGGTGATACGCTCCGCCGCGGCGCCAGTCGCGCTATCCAACGCGTGGACCGCGGGGAGGGCCTTCTTTTTACGCTGGATATCGGCGCCGACAGGTTTCCCCGTCGCCGGGCCGCCCCACACTCCGAGCACATCGTCGCGTATCTGGAATATGTACCCCAGCTCGCGGCCGAGCACGCACATCTTCTCGATCAGATCCGGGTCGGCATTCTCGCCCGCGCCTATCAGGGCGCCGCAGTAGACGGAGCATTCGATCAGGGCGCCCGTCTTCCGCTGGATCATGTCGAGATACTCATCGACGCTGATCGACTGCCGGCCTTCGTAGGAGATGTCCAGATACTGGCCCTCCATCATCCGGAGGTAGCGGTCGGCGAGCGCGCGGCCGACTTCGACGGTAATGGAGTTGGCGACGCCAAGTTCGGCCAGTTTTCCGACCGCGAGGTCGGCCAGGGCAAAGATCGCGTTCCCGGAAATTATCCCGACCGGCTCTCCCCAGATCGCCCAGACCGTCTTGCGGTGGCGCCTGAACTCGTCTTCATCCTGTATATCGTCATGAATGAGCGAGAAGTTGTGGATGTACTCCAGCGATATCGCGGCCGGCAACGCCGTCTCGGCGTCGCCCCCCAACGCCTCGCAGGCGCGCAGACACAGGGTGGGACGGAGCGCCTTCCCTTCTGGCTGCGGGTCCGGATTTCCGTTCTGATCTACCCAGCCCAGGTAGTATCTCAGCGTCGTGTACAGCGGAAGTTTGTGCGGCTCCAGCTCCTCCCGCAGAGCGCGGCCGATCATCTGCTGGTAGCGTCCGAACAGATCAGGAAGGGGGGGGGCCGGGGTGACCGGTCGGGTATCGCCTGTAGCTGGCATCGTACTCTCGCCGGGTGCCTGCTTTCTCAACCCTGAAGGCCGATGATTGGGAAGATCGAATGGAAAGACCCGCTGCCCGCGTGCCGGACTTACCGTAAACAAACAAGAAGCCCGGCGCATTGTATCGCCGGGCTTCTGCAGTGGTATTCGGGTCGGGGTCAGGCCACCTTTACTTCGATCTCACGCGGCGTCTGCTCGGGAATCTTTGGCAGTTCCACGTGCAGAACGCCATCCTGGTATCGCGACTCGATCTTCTCGCGGTCAACCGACTTCGGCAGGCGAATCGACCTTGCGAATGAGCCGGAGCGGCGCTCCCGCACGAGGTAGCCGTTCTCGTTTTCGGAGCTTTCGCCGTCGGAGGATGCGCTGGCTCGGACGGTGAGCACGTTGCCGTCGACCGAGACCTTGATGTCGTCCGACTTCAGGCCGGGCAGGGAGGCGCTGACAATCAGCTTGTCGTCCTCCTCGACGATGTCAATCGGGATCGACCAGGAACGGCTGTATGCCGATACCGGCCCGACTCCAAAGCCGCGCCATACGCGGTCGAAGAGGCTGTCGGCACGCCGAAACTCTGCGTAGGGATCCCATCGCTGCAAAACCATTTTCTATCTCCTGCCATGCACGAACGTGCGAGGCCGCTGCTTGTTGATGCTAGTCGCGCAATGCCGGTCTGCCGGGGGTTGGATGCGCGAACCTGATACCCAGCATTTTAGAGACTTGATAGGGATACTGTCAACTATTGTAACTCTGTATACTGAAGATATATTGCAACTCGTACCTAAAGAGAGTATGCTGGCATCTAGTTAACTACAATGGCTGATTCTTTCTATGACACGCTGGGCGTCAGTCGAGACGCAACCGGCAAACAGATACGCGAGTCGTACCGGCGGCTGGCTCGGGAGAGTCATCCCGATGTCAACCCGGGCGACTCGGAGGCCGAAGCGCGCTTCAAACGCGTCAATGAGGCCTATCACGTGCTGTCTGAGGAGAAACGGCGCAAGGATTATGACGAGTTCGGAGAACACTGGCAACGCGCAGACGATATAAGGAAATCAGGCCCGGGCGCCGGTTTCGGCGCGCGAGGCGGTCGCCACCGGGTCAACTTCGGCGGCGCGCCCGGCGATTTTGCTGATTTCGGCGACCTGGGAGATCTGCTGAGCGGATTCGGGGTGGGATTCGGGGGCAGGGCCAGCGCGGCCAAAAGCCGCCGTTCAACGCAAAATCTGGACGTAGACATAACCCTGCGGGAGGCGTTCGAAGGCACGAAGCGCGTCGTAAGTTACAGACGGCCAGAATCCTGTTCCGTATGCGGCGGGCAGGGGTTCCGCGGAAACACCGTTTGCGCCAACTGCGGCGGAAGTGGTGCGACTGACAGACCGGTCAGGCTCGAGGTCACCATTCCGCCCGGAATCGATGACGGCGGGAAGATCCGGCTCAGGCCCAACCAGACGTCGGAGATCATTATCCGGGTCAGAGTGGCGGCGGACATTACCTTTCGCCGCACCGGCGCGGACCTGCATACGACGGTGAATGCGCCGTATACGGACGTGGTGCTTGGCGGAGAGGTAGAGGTGCCGACCATGGCCGGGGCGGTGGCCCTGAAGATTCCAGCCGGCACTCAGAACGGCAAGGTGTTCAGGCTGGTCGGAAAGGGCATGCCGAAGCGGGGCGGCAGAGGGTCCGGGACGCTTTACGCAACCGTGCTCGCGCAGTTGCCAGAAGAGCTGTCTGACGAAGAACGTGAGCTATTTGAGCGACTACAGGAACTGCGCAACGGCGCGTTTCCGGCAACGGATCAGTGAGCAGCCACCCGCTGAGCGGTGGGACTGCAACGGAGTAAGAAATGGTTTTTCGGGACGACGAACCCTGCTACACGATTAGTGTTGTCGCCCGCATCATAGGGCTGCATGCCCAGACCCTTCGCACCTATGAGCGGGAAGGCCTCATCAGACCTTCAAGGTCCAGCGGTGGCATTCGGATGTTTTCCAATCGCGACGTGTCGCGGATCAGGGAGATCAAGGAGTGGGTAGACGGTCTGGGGCTGAACCTTGCGGGCGTCGCGACGATGACGCGGCTCCGGGCGCAGGTCGCGCTGTTGCAGTCCCGGCAGGCGGAGTTGGAAGAAGAAAATGCCCTTCTGCGGCGTGAAGTCGTCGCAAGGCGGGCAGGCCGGAGCGCATTTCGCGCCCTTTCCGGCGACGCCGTTGGGGATTCTGATTAATAAGAGCGCGTCGGCGGCATATGCCGCCAGCGCCAGTCGAATCGAAAGAAGATAACAGTGGTACTAAATCCTGAAAATTTCACGGCGCAGGCGCAGCAGGCGATAGCAGAGTCGCAGGACCTGATGCGCAGGATGAGCCACAGCCAGTGGGATTCCGAACATCTGCTGTTGGCGCTCTTGCAGATCGAGGGCGGGCTCCCGGCGCGGGTCCTTCAAATCATGGGAGTGGAACGTGAGGCGCTGGCCCGGCGCTTGACCGCAGTGCTGGAGGAGAACCCGCGCGTCGGCCAGCCTGTCACACAGGTATACGCGACGCCGCGGGTGTTGCAGGTACTGGAGGGCGCGAAGCAGGAGGCGAAGCGTCTGCAGGACGATTTCATTGGTGCCGAGCATCTGCTTCTGGCGATAGCCGCGGATGGTACCGGAGATTCTGCGACGGTTCTGGCCGACTTCGGCATCACGCAGGAGCGGCTTTACAGGGCGCTTCAGTCTGTGCGCGGCGACCAGCGGGTCACAGACCGGAACGCCGAGAGCAAGTATGAGGCGCTGGAGAAGTACAGCACGGACCTCACCGCGCTGGCCGCCGATGGCGCTCTCGACCCGGTCATCGGCCGCACCCAGGAGATCAGCCTGGTCATGCAGACGCTCATGCGCCGGACCAAAAACAACCCCGTGTTGATCGGCGAAGCCGGTGTCGGCAAGACGGCGATCGCCGAGGGTTTGGCTCAGCGGATTATCGCCGGCGACGTGCCGGATGGGCTCAAGGACCGCCGCGTGATCTCGTTGGAGATGGGATCGCTGGTAGCCGGCTCGTCCATGCGCGGGGAGTTCGAGGAACGGCTCAAGGCGATTCTGGACGAAGTGAAGCGGGCGCAGGGTGAGATCATCCTGTTCATTGACGAGCTTCACACAGTAGTGGGAGCGGGCGCCGCGCAGGGCGCCATAGACGCCAGCAGCATGATGAAGCCGGCGCTCGCACGGGGCGAGTTGCAGGCAATGGGCGCCACCACGCTCGACGAGTACCGCAGGCACATCGAGTCGGACCCGGCGCTTGAACGCCGCTTCTCGCCGGTTTATATCGACGAGCCGTCGGTTGACGATTCGATCAGGATGCTCGAAAGCCTCAGGCCGCGCTATGAGAAGCACCACGGCGTGAAGATCGCGGACGAGGCGCTCAGCGCTGCGGTGCGATTATCACAGCGGTACGTGACCGGCAGGTTTCTGCCCGACAAGGCCATCGACCTGATGGACGAGGCGTCGGCGAAGATCCGAATCGAGGCCCACAGCTATCCACCGGAACTTCGGGATCAGGAAGCGGAGATAGGGCGGCTGAAGGACGAAGAGGCGGCATCCACCGACAGAGACGATCACGAAGCCGCGGCCAGCCTTCGGACGGAGCGCATCCGGCTCGCGGGCGAGTGGGAGGCGGCTTTGGCTGCGTGGTCCTCGGACCACAGCGTGGAGACCGTGGTGACGGAGCGGCACATCGCAGAGCAGATATCGCTTCGCACCGGCATTCCCGTCGCCCAGCTCGTCGAGGAAGAGGCCGAACGGCTGCTCAACATGGAAGAGCGGCTGCACGAGCGCGTCATCGGGCAGGAGACGGCGATAGGGGCGCTGGCGGACGCCGTCCGCAGGGCCCGGGCCGGGCTTTCGGATCCGAGCCGCCCCATCGGCAGCTTCATCTTCCTGGGCCCGACCGGAGTGGGCAAAACCGAACTGGCGAAAGCGCTCGCCGAGTTCCTATTTGATGACGAAGAAAACATCGTCCGCGTTGACATGTCGGAGTACCAGGAGAGACACACCGTCTCAAAGCTACTTGGCGCTCCGCCTGGATATGTCGGATATGGCGAGGGAGGCGGACTGACGGAAGCGGTCCGCAGGCGTCCGTTCCAGGTGGTCCTGTTCGACGAGATCGAAAAGGCCCATCCTGAGGTGTTCAACACGCTTCTTCAGCTCCTCGACGATGGGCGGCTGACGGACGGCCAGGGACGCACGGTCGATTTCCGCAACACGGTGGTCATCATGACCAGCAACCTGGGGACCGAGGGCATCGCAAAAGAGCCGTTCGGTTTTGCGGCGGCCAAGAAATCGAGATCGGAAAAAGACAGCATGAGGGAGTCCGTCGAAGATGCGCTGAAGCAGGCGTTCAGGCCGGAGTTCTTGAACCGAATCGACGAGATCATAGTGTTCGACCCGTTGACTGAAGATGACATACGGCAGATCGTCGTGCTGATCGGCGCAGAGGTCACCGGCCGGGTGGCGGAGATGGGCGTCACCATGGAGATCACCGAGGCGGCGCGGAACTGGCTTGCCGACGAAGGCTTTGACAAGGTGTTCGGTGCGCGGCCGCTGCGCCGCGCCGTGCAGCGCCATCTGGAGAATCCGATGGCCAGGCGAATCATTGGCGGCGAGTTCCGGTCCGGCGATACGGTGCTGGTCGATCGTGGAGAAGACGGCCTGACGTTCGAGCTTAGCAGCCGTCCGGAGGCCGCTCCGGCTGACGAGCCCGAGAGCGAGCCCGCGAGCGAGCCCGCGGCGGCTACTGCCTGAAGCGCGACGGGCACAGCTATCAGATGCGGGGCGCCGAAGCCCCGCCCATTCATTTTTTTAACCACGAGCCAATTTCGGGAAGTTGGGTCATTTCCGGGCGCGTCCAAAAAGGGTAGTCTTGCCCTGTACGGAATTCGTATCTGAGAATACTCACCCCCAACGCGGTAAGAGGCGTGGTCAGCATCGTCTCGAATCGTTGATATTCACGGCAATCATATTGGTACCTTCAGACTCTACCGGCGAACACGCATCGGCGGTGATCAGCAAAGATCGTTGGGTTCGTTTCTCAGAGAGATACACCGTCTGGGTACGCATAGCCACGGTGGCGCTGGTTGTCGGCGTCGTGATCCTGGGGACCGTGCTATTTGTGATGGACCGGCTCACAACCGAGTCGATCGGTTTCCCGAGCATCTGGGTCATCAGTTTCATCGGCGCCGGCGCCATTTTCCTTCCTGTTCCGGGAATGCTCGCCCTGTGTATTGGGGCAAGTCCGGATTTTGGACTGAACCCGATACAGTTGGGACTGCTCGTGGCGAGCGCGGAGACGCTGGGAGAGATGACGGGATACCTGGCCGGCATTAGCGGAGCCGGTCTGCTGGAGCGAAATCGCTGGTATACCCGGTTCAAATGGTGGCTGAATCGGCGCGGCGGAGTGCCTCTCTTCATCCTTGCGACGATTCCGAATCCCCTGTTCGATCTGCTCGGAATCGCTGCGGGCGCGGCGAGGTATCCGGTTCATAAGTTCATTGGCATCGTCTTCGTGGGCAAGTCGATCAAATCGACCGCCATCGCGTACTCCTGCTTCTGGTG
>JADFHP010000060.1 GCA_022567135.1 Chloroflexota bacterium | reverse complement strand
GGCTTGCCAAGCGTCCAGGCAATCGCCGCTTCGGAAACGGCTCCCTCGTCGGGAGTACGGCCGTTGAGATTCCACACGAGCGCATCGCAATCAATGGCCAGTTGATACACATCTAATGCAAAAATGGCCGCGTGCAAAAACTCGGCCGCCTGCGGAGCCGGCCAACCCCGTTCGACCAGCACCCGATGCACCAGCCGAAACTCCATGCCGTCGCGATGCGGAAGAAACACCCGATAGCCGGACGCACAGAGCACCTCGGCAATCGCCGTCATTTCAGCCCTCTCGGACCGATTGAACAACGGACCGGCGCAATAGACACGCAGCACGTCTTGGGGCCTATTTGGCGGCATCAACGTCACATCGCTGTTTGTGGTGGGTGAAACAAAACAGACGACATCCTCGTCTCTGTCCCGAATTATAGCGGTTGAAGCAGACCAGCATAGCGTGGCCGCTGCGTGCCACGGCTGGCCGGGTACCCTCTGCGTGCACCGGTGTTTCGGCACTGGCGGGCAAACCGCCAGCAGCACTCGGCGAAAGGGGGTGCGGCATGAGGATTGGAATGGGCCGAAATGGCGCATCCGATGCTGAGGCGCTTCGCTTCATGGCGCAGCTGGGGATCCAGGACGTGGTCCTCAATACGCCGCCTGTGCCCGTAAAGAACGGCAGGTGGGAGCTGGTCGACCTGGTTGGCCTGCGGAACCGCGTCGAAGAGTTCGACCTGAAGCTGACGGCGATCGAGAACACTCAGATCGACATGCGGCACCACCTGATAGCCGGCGGGCCGCGGTTCGATGAGCAGCTTGAGAACATGGTCGAGACGATCAAAAACATCGGGCGGGCCGGCATACCGATGTACACGATGAGCTGGCGCTATCCACGTTTTTACAGGACGGGCCACGTGGACATCGGCTCGGGCGCGAAGGGCACGGCATTTGACGCCTCGGTCGAGAACTGGCCGAACGTGCTTGAGTGGGAGTTGACCGAAGAGCGCGCATGGGAATGTCTCGAAACCTGGGTCAAGACCGTCACGCCGGTCGCTGAGGAGTACGGCGTTCGAATTGGCCTGCACCCGGTAGACCCGCCGATTCCGAACGTGGCGGGCGTTCCGCAGCTGCTCCACAACTTCGAGGGCTACAAGCGGCTGATCGAGATCGTCGACTCGCCGGCGAACGGCATCCTGCTATGCCAGGGCTCGTTCTCGCAGATGGCGGGCGCCGACACAGACGGCGGCCCGAGTATCTACGAGATGATCGACTATTTTGTGAAGCGGAATAAGGTGCTTTACGTGCACTTCCGGAACGTCTCCGGCACGGTGCCGAAGTTCCATGAGACGTTCGTAAACACGGGGTATGTCGACATGTACCGGGCGATGCGCATCTATGCCGAGAACGGCTTCGACGGCTTCTTCATGGACGATCATGTGCCGCACACGGTTGGCGACACGGACTACGGCCACAGGGCAAAGGCGTACGCCAACGGCTACATCCAGGCGCTGATCGAGACCGTGACCAATGAGTCGCTTCACGGCGCGCACTAGCACAGTATCCGAGGGCCAACCATGCCGGCGCTGACAAGAGACGAAATCGCTGACCTGCTCTCGGGGCCGATCATCGCCCGCCTCGCCACGGTGAAGCCGGACGGCGGCCCCTACGTAGTGCCGGTCTGGGAATACTGGGACGGGGAGTCGATGTACATCATTCCCCGTGGGAAGTCACGCTTCGTCGAGTACATCGCCGCCAATCCGAAGGTCGCCATCTCGTGCGCCGATGACGTGAACGCCTCCCATGCCCGAGTGCTTCTGGAGGGCGAGGCGGAGATCGTCGCCGGGCCGGTGAAGATGGAGGGCCGAATGCTCGAGATCGCAACTGAGATGGCAGAGCGATACGGAGGCGCCGATGGGTTGGCGTATCTCGAAGGCACAAAAGATGCGCCGCGTTATCTCATCAAGCTCACGCCGGGTAAGGTGACGAGCTGGCGCGGCCCGTGGCATCCGCGCTATGGGGATGACCCCCGCGCAGACTGAGCGCGACGGCGCGTAGGCACGCGCGCGAAACCTGGGAAACACCTGTCGAGGCCCCTGTCAACCCCTGCTTCGTCCTATTGGGCAAACAGACCGGTGTCGCGCACCCGCGCCGTCGTATTTCGGCGATAGCTCAGCCGTATCTGAACGGAATTCGTTATCCACAGGCAAAGACCCATGTGGATGTCGTGTGAATAACCCCACTTGTGCGGTTTCGGATCTGCTTCTAATATTGTCCTTACAGTTTCTTGGGAGGAAACTTCTGGGAAACAGGGACGGGAAGGACCATCGGTTCGCCGGTGGGACGGAACGTTCCGGACCGGATCAACCGCCGTACAGGGCTCTGGTGTAGCAGCCAGAGGATTCGGCAGGAAAGTGAAGGGCCCGAGGCTGAAAAGCCAGAGGCATGCCCGGAAGTCAACCGGCATCTTCATGGAACTGTGGAAGCGGCTTCCCAATCGGTCCCGCCTGCGGGTGAAACAGGGAATCTCCGCCTGTACGGAGGGTTCGGGATGAACTTAGGCTGTTCGTTCCGGGTCTGTAGGCTACGGACCGAAAACGGTTAGTCGACGAGGCGCACTGCGGCAGGCCACCCCTCGCTAAGGGTGATCGGAGAAAGCGAACGTCGTCGAGGAACTCGGTCGGCGAGCCGGGTGAGGGTTTCGGCCCACATCTCTGGCCCACCGGCCGTTTTCATTTAAGGCGATTTTTGCTCCTGGATGCTCTAAGCAGATCGGCGAGGTGTCCGTACCAACAGACCAGCTCGTCGAGGCTCACGGCGGCATTCGCCGGACTCGGGCTCGGCGCGACGAAAATCGTCGCAGATGCCAACCGCTCCGGCTGAAGCCCGGGCTTGATCCGGCGGTTAGCGCCCTGTGCGTATCTTAGAAAATTCCGATACGCCGTGATGCCGTTGAAGCAGACGATGGCCGGCGCTGCGGCCGTCAGCCGCTCTTTCAGGGATGCGGCGCCGGTGCGATAGTCCGCGACCCGCAATGCGGAGATATTCGGCGTCGCCCGCTTGACGAGGTCTGTGAACCCCACTCCCTGCGAGAGTGCCTCGCGGTCAGTCTCGGCACCCAGCGGCGGGTCGAATATGCCGGCCCGGGTAACCGCGTGCCAGAACCGATTCGACGGGTTATGGAAGTAGTGGCCGGCCCTCGCGGAGGACAGGCCTGGATTGATCCCGACGAACACGAGGTCCAGTCCCGTTCGCAGATAGTCCGGCAGCGTCAGATCAGCCAATTTCAATCCTCAAGTCGAACTCCATCGCGTGTTGACCGGCCAGCGCCGGAAGCGTAGCTTGTCGCCGGATACTCAACACAGGGGGAGGATACGGCAATGACGGTTGTAGGCGACGGCGATTTTCGATATGAGCTTGACGAGACCTGGCCCAACATTCCGGAGGGATGGACGCTGGAACTCTGCTCGGACGTAGCCATTGATTCGCGTGATCGGGTGTTCGTGTTCAACCGCGGCATTCATACGATAGCCGTCTTCGACGCCGAAACGGGGAATTTTCTCACCTCGTGGGGCGAGGGCAATTTCAAGGAACCCCACGGCATATACATCGGCCCGGACGACTCTGTCTACCTGACCGATCGCCAGGCGCACGTCGTCACCAAGCACACGCCGAACGGTGAGATCCTTATTGAGATGGGCAGGCGGGATTACGCACAGGTGACAGTCGACAACCACGGTAACTTCGGCGACCCGTTCTGCCAGCCGTCGGGCATCGCCCTCAACGACGAGGGGAAGATGTTCGTCTCGGACGGCTACGGCAACTTCCGGATTCACAGGTTCTCCGCGTCTGGCGAGCTGGAGCACAGCTGGGGCACGCCGGGTATGGGGCCGGGAGAGTTCTCCCTGCCGCACAACATCGGAGTCGATAGCCGCGGGCGTGTCTTTGTTGCAGATCGGCAAAACCAGAGGGTGCAGATTTTCGACCAGGACGGCGGATTCATCGCCGAGTGGGCTGACGATGTGCGCGGCCCCGGCGACTTCTTTATGCAGGACGAAGTCGTGTTCCTGGTAGAGCAGGGGAGACCCACCGGGATCACGATTCGATCTCGATGGAGGCATCGTCACCCGGTGGCGCGGAGCCGAGAATGGCACGGAGGCGCCACACGGCATCTGGCTGGACTCGAAGGGCAACATCTTCGTGGCCGAGATCGGCCAGCCCGGCCATGGCCAGCGCATGCGCAAGTACGTCAAGATTTGATCCTAGCGGACGTCGCGCGCCACATCCGCTCCTAGAGCAGCGCCTGCCGGCTCAGCCTCAGATAGTTGAGGGCGTCCAGGGTCCGGCTGTGAGCTATATCGCCGTTCTCGACCAGCCGGGTAATCAGACGGGACAGATACAGCTCGATCGCGTCCTCGGCCCGTTTCTTGTACGAGAGATCGCGCACCTCTTGGAGCCCCGGCCATTCCTGGACTTTGACGGGATCGATCTTGTCCGCCAGGAACGTCAGCGCGGCGACCGGGCCCATTTTTGCCGCGTAGGTCGTGTGCCAGGTAACTGCTTCGATGACGGACGGCTCGTCTATCCCGGCTTCCTGCATGAGCCACAGGGCGGCCACCTGGCCGTGAAGGAGGAATGGCAACGCCCGCTCGACGGCGTCTGCCTCCCAGCCGCGCCTGCCGGCCTCAGCAAGCAGTTCATCACCATCCATTGCCTTGTAGAGATCGTGCGCGGCAAGCGACAGGTCGACCACGTCCGGATCTACGCCGTGAATCTCACACAGATCAACGCCGACGGCTCGCGACCGGGAGATATGCTCCTGCAGCCCTTCCGGAAGGTCGGATAACCGGGCCTCGACCAGTGGCAGGTACTCGGCTGCGTCAAACGCGCTCGCTGCGGCGCCGGTCATGTGGCAACTCCCCCCAGAGGCCCGCCGCCCAGCAGGTGCATATGCAGATGGTCGACCATCTGGCCGGCATCCGGGCCCTGGTTGAGCACCAGTCTGTAGCCCGAGTCATCGATTCCCTTCTCGATCGCGAGATTGCCGGCGACCAGGGCCATATGCCCGATGAGCGCCTCGCTCGACTCATCGAGGCCCGTCAGAAACGTGACATGGTCGACCGGTATGACCAGCAGATGCACCGGCGCTGACGGGCTGATGTCCTCGAACGCGATCACCCTGTCGTCGGTGTAGACCACCGCAGAAGGTATTTCGCCCTGGACGATCTTGCAGAAGATGCAGTCGGGATCTGGGGCCATGAGAGTCCGCTTTCGCTACCGGCGGGCTCAGAGACCCATCAATTCGGCGAGTACCTCGCGATGGTGCCTTGCATCGCCAAACGCGACCTTCGCGGAAGCGGCCCGACGCGAGTAGATCTGGAGATCATGCTCCTGGGTATACCCGATTGCTCCGTGTAGTTGATGGGCAGATGCGCAGATCTCGGAAAACTTCTCGCTCAAAAACGCCTTCGCCGTGGCTACTTCCGTGCCGTCACCCTTGCCTTCGGAGAGAGCCCATGCAGCCCGATAAGTGAACTGACGCGCGATCTCCAGGTCCGTGGCCATCTCGGCAGCCCGGTGTTGAACGGCCTGGAAGGTCCCAATTGGCCGTCCGAACTGGACGCGCTCCTTCACGTACTCGAGCGTCATGTCGACGGCCCTCCGGGACCCGCCGACCATCTCGGCGCATTTCGCGACGGCCGCAAGGTCCAGCGTCTGTTTGAGCAGTGGCCAGCCGCCGTCCACTTCGCCAAGCACGCCGTCCGGCGGCACCACGACATCCTGGAAATCGACTACGTAGTAGCGGTCGTCCGCGACCGACTCCAGCCGTTCCATCTTATTGTTTTCAATGGTCGAGGCCTCGACCAGGAACAGGGTAATCGACTCTTCCGGCGGACCGTTTTCACCTGTGCGGGCGGCCACGATGAAGAGATCGGCGACACCCGCATCGGCTACGAAAACCTTTTCGCCGTTCAGCCGCCAGCCATCTTCCGAACGCCGGGCGGACATCCTGATGCCACCGGCTTCCCAGCTGGCGCCCCCTTCGAGTATTGCCAGCGAAGTTATCAGCTCCCCGCTCACAAGCCGGGGCAGGTACTTGCTCTTCTGATCGTCATTGCCATGCGCTGAGATAGCGTGGGCGCCCACCACGGCGGTCGAAAAGAACGGCCCGGGCGCGGCGGCGGCGCCCATCTCCTCCAGCACCAGCGATAGCTCTATGAGGCTCATTCCCGCCCCACCGTGCTGTTCCGGGACGATCATTCCGGTCCATCCGAGTTCGGCCACCGATTTCCAGAACTCGTCGGTGTAGCCGCGCTCGTCGTCCTCCATGTCGCGGACATACAGCCGATCGACCGATTCGGCGAGGAAATCCCGCGCCGAATTCCGGACCAGTTGCTGTGTATCGTCAAGGCTCAGATCCACGTTTCGACAACCTTTTTTCGAGCGTTTGGTCTTCGGGCGCTGAAATCAGCCACGAGGCAGACCGAGGCCGCGGGTGGCGATGATGTTCTTCTGGATCTCCGTCGTACCGGCAAATATCGTGAACGCGACCGTAGTCAACTGCATGTCCAGCATGCGCCCTTCGAGAACGGCCCGAGGTGATCCGGGACGCAACTGGCCGTACATGCCAAGCAGGTCTACGCCGAAGCCGTAAACGTCTTGCACGAGCTTCGTGCCCAGCGTCTTGCTCATGGAGGCCTCTTTGTTGGGTATCTCTCCGTGGGCCTGCATGTCTGCAACTTCGTATGCGATGGATCTGGCGGCGTCCGTCTCGATGCTCAGTTCTACGAACTTGCGCCGGATGTCGGGGTCCTTCGACAGCGGCTCTCCATCGGCGCCCAGTGTGCTGTGGGCGTATTCGATCAGATCGTCGAGCGTCCTGCGCGCCTGCGCCGGGTAATCGACGCCTGATCGCTCGAAATCAAGCAGCGTCGCCGCCACGTACCAGCCCCTGTTCAACTCGCCGACAAGGTTCTCCTTCGGGACTCTCACGTCCTCGAAGAAAACCTGGTTGAACGAGTGATGGCCGGCCATGTTGATGATGGGCTCGACTGAGATACCCGGTGTATCCATGGGCGCGAGGAGGAAGCTGATGCCCCGGTGCTTGGGCGCGTCCGGGTCGGTCCGGACAAGGAAGAATATCCAGTCCGCTCGATGGGCAAGAGAAGTCCAGATCTTCGAGCCGTTTACAACGAAATCATCGCCATCGTCGACGGCGCGCATCTGCAGCGATGCGAGATCTGATCCGGAGTCAGGCTCCGAATAGCCCTGGCACCACTGCACCTCGCCTCTCGCGATGGGCGGCAGATACTTCCGCCTCTGCTCTTCCGTACCGTGCACCATCAGCGTCGGGGCCAGCATGCGTGTGCCGAATGGTTCGCGGCCGGGAATGCGGTGGTAGACCATCTCCTCGTTGAAGATGACCTGCTGCATCATGGGTGCGCCCTGGCCGCCGTACTCCGTGGGCCACGCGAGGGTCAGCCAGCCCTTATCGGCCAGTTGACGCCGGACCCTCAGTTCGTTTTCCCACTCTTCATCGGAGGCGGCCCTTCCGATGCCTCTAAGGTCCTCGGGGACCTCGTTTTCGATCCATTCGAGGAGTTCGGCTCGGAACGCCTCTTCTTCAGCGGTGAATTCGTATCGCATGCTTCATATACGGGGTTCTCGTCGCCGCTTACGGGCCGGACAGTGAACCGGGCATCAGGCAGTAACAGACAGGCACGAGACGGTTTTTACTATTCCCGCGATGCTGTGCATATCGTCGCTAATCAAGTTGCCGAGACTGGGCAGATCCTCAGCTTCCACTATCGCGATGACATCGTACGGACCGGTGACTATGTCGACGCGCTTCATGGCGGGCATGGCTTCGAGAGCGGCGCCCACCTCGGCGGTGCGACCGACGATCGTTTCGATCAGGATGTAGGCACGCGTGGCCATTGGCGATCTACCTTGCTCTTTGCCTGACCCGGGACGGACGGATGGATGTGCACCCAATTGCCCGAGTTACCCGGGTTGCCCAAGTTACCGGGCGGTTAACCGGATAACGTTGCCCGATGATGGGCGCTCATACTAGGTTGCGGGAAAAAGGGTGTCAACGCGAAGACGGGCGGGGATTCCCCCCGCCCGTCAATCACATTGTGCAGAGAATCAGTTCTTCACATCGGCACTTCGCGCCGCGCTATCGGGCCGCTCGGCGCGGAATCTGAGTAGATCGCCGATGCGGCCTTGAACGCTGCGGCGCCGCCATCTGCGCTTACGCCTCGCTCAGTGGACGGCGCATGCGGTGGAAATGGGCGGCCGTAGCTGTGCACGATGCGGGAATCGGTCATCGGTTCCACGCGCTGCTCAGTAAATCTGGGTGCCGGGACCGGCAGTTCAGGCTTGGGCTCGGGCTCTGGCACCGGCGCGCTTTCGGCGCGGCCCGCGAAACCGAATCCAGCGCCGGAGGCGATCATGTTGAGAAGCGTCGACGACGCCCCACGCGGCTCGTAAACGCCGGTTTCCCATTCGCTGACAGTCTGCTGCCTGATGCCCAACTGTTTTGAAAAGGCGCTTTGAGACAGCCGGAGAAATTTCCTGAGACCGCGGATGGTTTCGGAGTTCCAGTGATAATCCGTGTGGGGCGTAAGTGCAGTAGCCATGAATCCACGCTAAACCGTTTAGGAGACCACCCCAAAGCACAATTCAGACCGGATTCTGGGATTTTTCAGAGATCGCGGCGCAATCGCCCATTTGCGATTCTGACTTCCCGCCCCCCAGAACGCGTCAGCCAGCCGCTCATAATTGCCTATATGTCGAGGTTTTTGAGAAAGATCTCTTCGTCGTCAAACGGTCCGACGATGGAGAGGCCGAGCTTTTTCGAATTCACAATCCGGTTGGAGACTCTCTTGATATCCTCCCCTGTAACACGATCCACCGCGGCGAGCATGTCGTCTATCGACTCGACCTCGCCTTTGATCAGCTCCTGGGCGCCCATCGACATCGCTACGGAGCGGCTCTCCTCCATGCGCAACATGGTCCGGCCTTTGCTCAACGCCTTTGCTTTCTCCAACTCCTCGTCTGTAATGCCGTCGCGGAGGCGGCTTATCTCCTCGGCGATCACCTTTACCGCCTCCTCTGCGCGCTCCGGGTCGACTCCGCCGTAGATCCCGAGCGCGCCGGCGTCCGCATAAGCCGATACGCTCGACCCGATGGCGTAAGCAAGCCCCCGCTTCTCACGAACTTCCTCAAAAAGACGGCTGCTCATCGACTCACCGAACGTAACGGATAGAAGGCGAAGCGCGTAGCGGTCTTCGTCGCTCGCGGACAGCGCATGCAGCGCCATTGCAAGGTGGCCTTGCTCCAGGGGTCTGTTCTCTACATGCACGACCGGCCCGTCCATACTGTCCTCGACCGGAGCCCATTCGATCGGCTCGCGGTCCGGCCAGCCTTCCATGAGCCGGGCCGCCTCCTCGACGACTTCATCGTGCTCGATTCCGCCCGAGATCGCGAACACGGTGTTCGTGGGGACGTACTGGGTAGCCATGTATTCGAGCATCGCCTCGCGGCTGATGGAACCCACCGAGGCCTCCGAGCCCGCGATGTCCCGTCCGAATGGCTGGTCGGGCCAGAGCAACTGATCAAGAATCGTGTCTGCCCTTGACTCCGGCGAGTCGTGGCTGGCCCGAATCTCCTCATAGACGACCTTTTTCTCACGGGTGATGTCGTCTTCCCGGAAGAGGGGATCCTTGACCATGTCCGTCAGCACGTCGAGGCCGTCTTTCCAACTCGTCCTTGGCACGCGGCACCAGTAACCGGTCATTTCCCGGTCGGTAAACGCGTTGAGCGCGCCGCCGACTCCCTCCACGACTTCGCTTATCGAGGCCGGGGTAGGGCGGCGGGTGGTCCCCTTGAAAAGAAGATGCTCGAAGAGATGAGAAGAGCCCGCCAGCTCGTCGCTTTCGTATCTTGATCCTGCCCCGAACAACAGCACTATGCTGACTGCATTCGTATGGGACATGGAACTCGTCAGGATGCGAAGTCCGGAGTCCAATGTCGTCTTCTTGTGGACTGGCGTCCCGGTCACTGACTGGCTCATACTCGCTCCGAGGTAGTTTGAAAATGTCTCGGGCACGATTTCCCGGACAGTCCCGGTAAGACTAGGGATGCAGCCTGCCGCGGTCAAACCCGCTTCGATCAGACCCGCCACGATCATCCGAGATCGAAGCGGTCCGCGGCCTCGGACTGCTCGTAAAAACAGTAGGTAAGCGAGAAGACATCCCCACGCTGCGACGGAAACAGGCCCGATACGACCGCATCCGGCCGCCCCGCCGCAGCATGAGGCGCCCGGCCGACAATGGATAGAATTTCCTGAATGAGTTCGGTATACGCCGATGCCGGTAGACAGGAGCCTGATGAGGGCTCTCCGGCAGAAACCGCGGCCGCGTCACAGCGGCCGTGGCATCGACGCGCCCGCGTTGTCTGGGCGGTGCTATTCATCATCCTGTCGCTTGCCCTGGC
This sequence comes from Chloroflexota bacterium, assembly GCA_022567135.1. Lineage (GTDB taxonomy): Bacteria > Chloroflexota > Dehalococcoidia > Lucifugimonadales > Lucifugimonadaceae > UBA1151. Next base: position 4,374 of record JADFHP010000060.1, on the reverse strand, counting down.
TCTGCGGCTGTACGGAATCGACTGGGATGGCGGCGGGCTGTTTCATCCCGACGAGCGTGCCATTCTCTCCAAGGTCTCCGAACTGGACCTGCCATCGATCGGCGATCTCCCGGACCTCCTGGACGCCGATAAAAGCACGCTGAATCCAAACTGGTTCAGCTACGGCAGCCTCCCCCTGTACATGCTCAAGGGGGTTGACGTGGCGGCCTCGCCGTTTACCGACTTGAACATCTTTGATCTGCGATTTCCGGGACGTGTGATGTCGGCAATGGCCGATACGGCGCTCATCGGCCTGATATTCCTTTTCGGCCGCGCCTGGCTCGGCAACCGGGTTGGACTGCTCGCCGCGTTATTTGCCGCCCTGGCGGTAATCGAGATTCAGCTCAGCCACTTCTTCGCTGTCGACACGTTCCTGGCGCTGTTCGGCGCGGCGTCCGTATTCTTCATGGTCCGAGTCGGCTACACCGGCAAGAAGTCCGATTCGCTTGCTGCCGGTGTGCTCGTCGGGCTGGCGCTCGCGACGAAGGCAAGCGCAGCCGTCCTTCTCGTGCCGCTGATCTTCTCCCATCTGCTCTACATCGCATCCGAGCCGGGCGAATTCTTCCGGCTATCCCGGTCTCCGGAAGAGATCAGGGCGCGTGCGAAGAGCGTTCTCAGCCGGCTTCTGTACGCGGGCGCGGGGATTGTCGGCGCCCTTTACGTGACGCAGCCGTACATGTTCCTTGACTGGGGAACGTACAGGGAGAGCGTCACTCGAGAGAGTGAGATGGTGCGGCGGATAACGGACCTTCCGTTCACCCGCCAGTACATAGACACGCCCAGATACCTCTACCAGTTCTGGCAACTCGGGACATACGGCCTCGGACCGGTTCTTGGCATGCTGGCGTGGGGCTCGCTGTTCATATCCGGCGTCTACGCGCTGAGGAAGCGCCGGAAATTTGACCTCGTCGTCCTCTCATACGTCGTGCCATATCTCCTGATCACCGGCTGGTTCGACGTCAAATTCCTGCGCTACATGCTGCCGATACTGCCGTTCTTGCTTCTGTACGCGGCACGTGTGCTGATCTGGGGTCTGGACATCGTCCGGGACTGGCGGCCGGACTTGCGATATGCCGGGCCGGTTGCCATCGGCCTGGTGGTCGCTGTCACGGCGCATTACGCCATTTCCTACGAGACGATCTATAGCCGCCCGCATCCCGCGCAGGCTACGTCTGACTGGATCATCGAGAACACGCCCCGGGATTCGCTGGTTCTCAAAGAGCACTGGGAAGAGGGCCTGCCGCGATTGGAGCCACGTTTCCGCGAGGAGTTGGAGCTATATAACCCGGACACAGACTTCAAATTCGACCGCATCTCTTCCCAACTGGCCCGCGCCGACTACCTGGTCTTCTACTCCAACCGGCTCTACGCCACCCTCCCAAGACTGGAAGAGCGATATCCGTTGAGCACCCGGTACTACGAGAAGCTCTTCGACGGCACTCTCGGGTATGAGCTGGTACACACCGAGCGATCAGTGCCGTCATTTCTGGGCATCTCATACGACGAGGACACATTCGGGAGAACCGACCTGGGCGAGCCGGCGGGGTATGACGCTGATAACGGTGATCTGGCGACGATCAGCTTCGGCTGGGCTGATGAGAGTTTCTACGTTTATGACCACCCGAAGACGCTGGTATTCCAGAACGTGGAGCGCCTGGGCGAGAGAGAGATATTCGCTCGCATACAGGCCATCGCGCCCCGGCAGGAGCCTGTCGTAGGGCTGATGCTGTCGGACAGAGATCTGGCGGTGCAGCGCGCGGGCGGGACGATCTCCGACATCACCGATTTTGGCACCGGCACAGCCGGGATCTCGTGGATCATCTGGCTGCTCGCCGCCCAGATAATCGGAATCCTCGCCGTGCCCCTCGGCTTCTTCCTGTTCAAGCCGCTGGCGGGAAGAGGATATCTGCTATCCAAGGTCCTCGGGCTGCTGGTCGTCTCGTTCCTGGCATGGTTCATGGCCAGCGTAGGCATCATGGACTTCTCCCGTGGGTCCGTCCTGTTTTCGATGCTCATCCTGGGGCTGATTTCCGCTGTGATCCTGGTGCGGAACCGTGGTGAACTCACTGCCTACTTCCGGGAAAATAGCCGCCTGATAGTGATCATGGAGTTGATATTCCTGGTCACTTTCTTCATCTTCCTGTTCATCCGGATGGCGAATCCAGACCTCTGGCATCCCTTCCGCGGCGGTGAGAAGCCGATGGACTTCGCGTATCTCAACGCGGTCACCCGCTCCACCGTCATGCCGCCGTTCGATCCGTGGTTCGCCGGCGGGTTTCTCAACTACTACTACTTCGGCCAGTTCATCGTGGCGATGATGATCCGGCTGACCGGCATCGAGACGGCGATCGCATATAACCTGGCCATTCCGCTCCTGTTCGCCCTTAGCGCGGGCGCCATCTTCGCGATCGTTTACGCGCTGGTCGATGGCGCACGAGTCTCCATGGGCGGCGCGGCGCGGCTCACCAGAGGCCCTGTGCTCGCCGGTATCGGCGGGGTCGTCTTCATCCTCTTCGCGGGCAATCTCGACGGCCTGGTCCAGGTGTTTCAGGGGGCGAGCCGCGCCCTTTTCCAGGATCAGCCCTTCGGGGATTTCGACTTCTGGAGAAGCTCCCGCATGTTCGCGGCCGGGTCGCCGGGCCATGAGATTACCGAGTTCCCGTTCTTCACGTTCCTGTTCGCAGACCTGCACGCCCACCTCATGGCGCTCCCGTTTACGTTGCTCGCCCTGGGGCTTTCGCTGGCGGTTCTGCTGAGCGCCGCGGAGAATCGCAAGCTCCGCGTCAACTGGAGCGTCGGCGAGATGGCAAGGCTAGCGCTGTTGGGCATCGCTGTCGGTTCGCTGAGGCTAATCAACGCCTGGGACTATCCGACGTACCTGATAATCGGCGTAGCTGCTGTGTTCCTAGCGGAGGCTTACGCTCACGGAGGCTTCGGGCTGGTAATGGCTTCGAGAGCCGCCGTCAAGTCTGTTATAGTGTTTGCCGCGGGCTACATAGTATTCTTCCCGTTCATCGCCAATTACGAGACGTTCTTCAGCAGCCTCGACTCGACAACGACAACGACGGTGCTGTGGCAATTCCTCGTAGTCAACGGCCTGTTCATCTTCATCATCGGCTCATTCTTCGTTAGCGAGTCGAGGGGGTGGCTGCTCGCGATTGGCCGTGCTCTGAGAGAGAAGACATCGCTCATCGCCAACACCGTATCGCAAGACGACGACGCCTTAGCAGTGGAACGGCCTCAGATTGGAGCGTGGTGGATTGTCGGACTGGCAATCGGAGCGCTTGTGCTAGGACTCGGCCTGACAGCCGTCTTCTCGTCGCCGCGAGAGGACGCGCTAATCGGCAGCACCGTTCCGTTCGTTGCGCTACTGCTCGTGCTCGTGCTAACCGTAGGACTCAAGTGGATTTTCACGGCGCGCCCAGATTCGCCTTATGTGGCGTTCGTGACGATTATGATTGCCGTATCGCTCATGCTGGTCATCGGGCTGGACATCTTTCGGGTGGAGAACGACATAGGCCGCATGAATAGCGTGTTCAAGTTCTACCTTCAAATCTGGGTAATGCTTGCGCTCGCGTCGGCTTATCTGCTGTGGCGTATGGCACACGGCAAGCGCATAACCCTGCGGCGTCTGACTCCGGCGCGGAAGGTATGGATAGGCGCGTTGACTGTGTTAATACTGAGCGCTTCGATATATCCGGCGCTCGGCACGCAGGACAGGCTACGAGACAGGTTCAACGGGCAGGTCACGGCGTTTACCCTGGACGGAAACGCCTACGTCGAGAACACGGTGTACCGCGACGCGAAAGGCAATATCGACCTTGAGACCGATTTCGAGGGCATACGCTGGCTTCAGGACAATGTGCAAGGTTCGCCGATTGTCCTTGAGGGCGTAACGCCGATTTATAGATGGGGAAGCCGGGTATCCATCAACACTGGCCTGCCGAGCGTAATCGGCTGGCAATGGCATCAACAGCAGCAGCGATGGGACTATCGCTCCACGGTGGACGACCGCATCAACGACGTGAACACCATCTACAGCACCACAAGCCCTCAAGATGCGCTATCTCTCCTCCGCAAGTACGACGTGAAGTACGTGTACGTGGGCGATGTGGAAAGGCTCTACTACCCTGACGATGGCCTGGACAAGTTCGAGACGGCGCTCAGCGACGACCTGGATACCGTTTTCCAAAACGACAAGGTCACCATCTACCGCGTCCGATAGGCTCAGATCGCCATGCCGCCGTCAACGCTTATAACCTGACCGGTCATGTACTTCGCCTTCTCGGTGGCGAGGAACGCGCCGCACCCGAACGCGACGAAGCTCTACATCAA
>JADFHP010000059.1 GCA_022567135.1 Chloroflexota bacterium | reverse complement strand
CGATTCCAGCGGCAGTCTCAACGCCCGGCAACCGGCGCGGCTTCTTCGGCGCCGTGACCAGATCCGTCTCGTCCCGATCCACCACGCCGCGGTCCTTCAGGAATCGGTAAAACGATCGCAAGGCCGATAGCTTTCGAGAAATACTCGCATTCACGTAGCCCAGCTTGATGAGCCACGCCAGATAGCTGCGGATGAAGAGCCTGTCCGCGGCGCGGAAATCGGTCCGCTGCTCCTTGCGCAGGTACTCGCCGAACGGCTCGATATCCGTCAGATAGTTCCGAACGGTGAGCGCAGCAAGCTGACGGGTATCCGCAAGATACGAACGGAACTCATCAACCCTCTCGGCCCACTCAGGAAACGGCCCAGAGGGCAATAAACTCGCGTCCCGATCTCGCCCCTGAATCAGCCCCCGAGCAGGGGCGCTCACGACCTATGCCTCGACGGCCTCGGCCTCTTCGGCTTCCTCGTGGTCGTGGGGCTCCTGCCCCTCAACGGCAGGCCTGGGGCCGCGCCAGTCGCACTCGGTGCACTGGGCGTTTCGACCGCTCTCGATGAGCATCCCGTTACAGGTAGGGCAGGGCGCCGCAAGCGGTGTCCTGTTCGTGGCGAAATCGCACTCCGGATAGTTTGAGCAGCCGAAGAACGTTCGGCCCTTCTTGGAGCGGCGCTGCAGAAGCTCCCCGCCATCTTTCGGACAGGGCGCAGCAGCAAGAATACGGATTGGCTTGGAATTTCGGCAGTCAGGGAAGCCGCTGCACGACAGGAACTTGCCGTATCTGCCATCGCGGATGACCATAGGCCGCTCGCACTTCTCGCAGACCTCATCTGAGGGCTCGACGAGCTTGTTCGAGTCGACGCGATCCGCATTCTTACTGGACTCCACCTTCTTCTGGAACGGTCCAAAGAAGGCCTCTAGTACCTCTACCCAGTCCGACTCGCCCCTGGCGATGGCGTCAAGATTCTCTTCCATGCTGGACGTAAAACCGGGATCCATGATGTCCGGGAAGTGCTCGGTAAGGAAATCACTCACAGCAGCGCCAAGATTGGTCGGCTTGAATCGCCGCGCCTCACGCACCACATAATCCCGTCTCTCGATTGTCGCCACGATGGACGCGAACGTGCTAGGCCGCCCGATGCCCTGTTCTTCCAGAGTTCGGATCAGCATCGCCTCTGAGAATCTGGGCGGCGGCTGCGTGAACTTCTGCTCCGACTGCACGTCCTTCCGGGTGACGGCTTCACCCTCATTGAGAGGTACCAGTTCGGTCGATTCCTCATCGTCCTCACCGGCATCGTCCCGGCCCTCAAGGTAAACCAACCTGAAGCCCGCGAACTTCAATACCGTCCCCGTCGCCCGCATCGTATATGCCTGGCCGGAAACCGTCCCCGTCACCGATATGTCCGCCGTCGTCGCATCCGACACCGCATCCGTCATCTGGCTCGCAACCATCCGCTTCCAGATCAGCTCGTACAACCGCTGCTGATCGCGATTCAACTTGTCCTTGAGACTGTCCGGCGTCCGCTCCACAGACGTCGGCCGAATCGCCTCGTGCGCCTCCTGAGCCGACTTGCTCTTCGTCCGATACGTTCGCGGCTTATCCGCATACTCCGGACCGAATTCGGCCTTGATATACGCGTTCGCCTGGCTCAACGAGTCCGCCGAGAGGTTCGTGGAGTCGGTCCGCATATACGTGATCAGCCCGACCGGCTCGTCTCCACCCATCGGGACGCCCTCGTACAACGCCTGTGCGGCGCGCATCGCGCGCTCAGCTGTCATCCCCAGCCGCCTTGCAGCCTCCTGCTGCAACGTGCTCGTGATGAACGGCGGCGCAGGCCTCGTTTTCCGTTCCTTCTTGACCACTTCCCCGACCGCGAAATCGCCCGAGTTCAAATCATCGACGATCACCTTCGCATCGTCGCCGTTGCCGACCCGCAGCCGGCCCGTCTGGCCCGCGATCGCATGCAGCGTCGCCCTGAACGTCGAATCGGGATCACGCTCAGGCGCGAGCAGAGCACGGATGGTCCAGTACTCCTCCGGCTTGAAAGCCTCGATCTCACGCTCGCGATCAACGATCAGCCTGAGCGCCACCGATTGAACGCGGCCGGCGGAAAGACCCCGGCGCACCTTTCCCCACAGAACCGGGCTCAGGCGATAGCCGACAATCCGGTCCAGGATTCGCCGCGCCTGCTGCGCATTGACAAGGTCCATGTCGATCTCGCGCGGATCGGCAAACGCGGCATCCACCGCGCTCTTCGTGATCTCATGAAATACAACCCGCTTTATCGGCTTCTTGGCAAGTCCAGCGGCTTCGATGAGATGCCACGATATCGCCTCGCCCTCGCGGTCCGGGTCAGTCGCCAGATATATGTTCTCCGCAGACTTGGCGGCCTTTTTGATCTCGCGAAGCACCTTCTCCCGGCCCTCCACGTCCACATAAGTTGGCTGGAAGTGATCCTCGATGTCCACGCCAAGCTGCCCCTTCGGCAGGTCTCGGACATGCCCCATCGAGGCTTTCACATCGTAGTCAGCGCCCAGAAAACGGGCCACGGTTCGGGCCTTGGCGGGCGACTCAACGATCACAAGATTTTTTGGCAAAAGTATCTATTTCTCCAACGGCTTCGACTCGACAGGCGAATATACCGCCTCAATTTCACGAGCCCGAACATACTGCATCGGCCCGGTCTGGCGCACAAGTCCCTTAAGTTCCAAAAGTGAAAGCGTAGAGGCAACCAGCGAACTAGCCAGACCGGTGGCCCGGGTCACATCATCAATGTGCGAAGGCCCTGCGGCAATGGCGTCAATCAGTTTCTTTTCCACCTCATTATCCACCGACACAGTCTCCAGAGGGAGCTGGTCCCCTAATACAACAATATTCAACTCGTCAAGGATGTCGCTCACATCTGTCACGAGCTTGGCGCCCTGCTGGATTAGCCAGTTCGTACCCGAACTGGTCTCCGACATGATCGGGCCCGGCACCGCGAATACATCGCGATTCTGCTGAACCGCATGTTCCACCGTCAGCATGGCGCCACTCTTGAACGGAGCCTCCACCACCACCGTTCCCAGGGTCAACCCGCTAATGATCCGATTTCGCCGCGGGAAGTTACGCGCATCTGGCCGCGTGCCGAGCGGAAACTCCGATACCAGCGCTCCATGCTCCACAATCTCTCGCGCCAGCTCAACATGCTCGGCCGGATAGATCGTGTCCAATCCCGAGCCCAGCACCGCAATCGTCCTTCCCCCCGCATCGAGAGCCGCCTGATGCGCAGTGCCGTCCACGCCCCGCGCCAGCCCGCTCACCACCGTGACCTGATTGCGCGCCAGGTCGCCCGCCAGCCGCCGCGTGACCTCCCGCCCGTACGCAGTCGGCGACCGGGTTCCGATCACCGCCACGCTGCGCGCATCCGCATCTCGAATCTCGCCACGCACGTAAAGCACCGCAGGCGGGTCGAACGTCTCACCGATGGCAGACGGATACTCGGGCGAAATACGAGAGATCGCCCTTATTCCCGCCCGCTCGAGCTTCTCCATCTCCTCGTCAGGTTCGATCGAGGGCCTGGCCTCAACGATATTCTGCGCGGTGCTCCGGTCCAGGCCGGCATCGGCCAGCTCCCGAATATCAGCATGCCAGACCGCTTCCATGCTCTCGAATGAGCTCGCAAGCGTCTCGAACTTCTTGGGTCCCAACCCCGCAATTCGAGTCAGCGACACCCAGTACCTCAGATCGTCGATAGCTTCGCGATCCGGCTCGCTGGATGAAGTTTCCGAACTACTCATATGAGAATCTAACATCCCAGAATGATCAACCTGCAATGATCAATAAAGAGGCGGATGGCGGAGAGAGTGGGATTCGAACCCACGGTCCCGCGTAAACGAGACACGCGCTTTCCAGGCGCGCCCATTCGGCCACTCTGGCATCTCTCCGCGTAAGCGCCCAATCCTACCCGGTAACTGAGAAAAGACGCCTCTTCGTGAATACTACGCCGGAGGTCGTCCTCCCTGAAACGGCCGCACGTCTGAGCGCATGACACCGGCCGATAACTACCTCATGGCGGAGAGGGCGGGATTCGAACCCGCGATACCGGGTTACGGTATACCGCTTTTCGAGAGCGGCGCCTTCAACCACTCGGCCACCTCTCCCAGGAGGTTGGAACAAAATCAGGCGGTTTCGAGTATATCAGCGGCCACTCCCATTCGATTCAGCCGCCGCCGCGATGTCCCGCAAACCGCCGCATAGCGCCCCGATTTCAACTTGACACCCTGAACCGGCCGTACCTACTATGGATACAGTTGTTCCACAACTAAATATGATCAGACATAAACCGAACTGTCCCTCATACGCCGCCTAGCGCGTCGATCTTATATCGCGCCAGGGCGGTTTTTTGATTAAGGCACCCTCGTCACCCCCGTGACCACAGATGACCTCAGCCGGTGACTACAGGAAGAGTTAAACACCAGATGAAATGGTCGGCCGTAATCCTCGCTGCCGGCATCGGCGTGCGGATGAAGTCCGCAACACCGAAGCCGCTTCATCGCGTCTCCGGCGTTCCCATGCTCAAGTATGTGTGTGATGCAGCACGCGCCGCCGGCATATCGGACCTCACCATCGTCGTCGCCCCGAGCCACGCCGATTCCGCAGAGTTCCGAGCCGCCGCCGGCAAAGACGCTCGATTCGTCGTCCAGACCGAACAGAAAGGCACAGCCGACGCCCTCCTCGCGGCCAGAGAATCGGCCGCCGACGCAGACGCGGTACTCATCCTCCACGGCGACACCCCCCTCATCACCCCGGAGACGCTGCGCTCGCTCATCGACGAGCACGAAAGATCAGATGCCACCGTCACACTCGCCACCGCTTCCCCCGCGCCCGTCGACGGCCTCGGCAGGATCGTCCGAAACGACGGTGGAGAGATTCGCGCGATCGTAGAGCAGCAAGACGCGGACCACGAGACCCTCGCCATCAACGAAGTTAACGCAGGCTGGTACGGATTCGACGGAAACTGGATCTGGGACACCCTCACCGCGCTCCAACGCTCCGCAGGCGGCGAGTACTACCTCACCGACGCAGTCGAGAGCGCCGTACGCGCCAGCCTCACCGTCGCCTCGGTCTCGGTCGGCGACCCCAACGAAATCCTCGGCGTCAACACTCGCTCACAGCTCGCCGTCGCAGAAGGTCTCATGCGGCAACGGCAACGGGACCACTGGATGGACCAGGGCGTCACCCTGATCGACCCGGCCGCAACCTACATCGACGCCTCGGCCACCCTTGCGCCAGACGTGACCATCCACCCCAACAGCCACATCCTCGGGACGAGCACCATCGCCAGCGGCTGCGAAATCGGCCCCAACTCCATCGTGATCGACACCACCATCGGCGAGGACAGCCGGTTTGTGTCGTCCCACGCGGAAGGCGCAACCATCGGAAAACGCGTCAGCGTCGGCCCATTCAGCAGACTCCGCAACGGCGCCGTACTCCACGACGATGTCTACATCGGCAACTATGCCGAAATTAAGAAGTCAACCATCGGCTCGGGAACCCATGTCGGCCACTTCAGCTACGTGGGAGACGCCGATCTTGGCAGGCGTGTGAATATCGGAGCCGGCACAGTCACTGCCAACTACGATGGCAAGCAGAAAAACCGAACTGTGATCGGAGACGACACACTCGTCGGATCAGGCTCGATGCTCGTCGCGCCCGTACATATAGGCAATGGCGCCGTAACAGGGGCCGGCGCCGTCGTTACACACGATGTGCCCCCGGGCGCCACAGTGACCGGCGTTCCTGCCCGCCCCGTAAAAGCCAGACCGGAAGACGATTTGACGCCCGATCAGCCCGGACAGGTCGAACAGGAGACAAAAGCGCGATCCGAATCAGGCGCTGCGACTGGAAATTGAGAAAATGAAGAACTCCGACGAACCCTGTGATAGACGCCGCGGCACGCGGCCCACTGGCGACCCCGTAACTCCCGGATACGCCCGATTCGCCAGACTCAGCAGAGCCCGGGGGACATCGCAATGACCGTCGAACCCTGGTTAGCCTGGCTTGCGTTCGGAACCTCCATCGCCCTCTACATTGCCGGCGCCGCCACCGCCGCGACATTCGGTCCGGGCCCCCTCGCCTGGGCCAGGGCAGGAAACGGATCCTCGAGCGCTGCAATCGCCGGTGAGGGGCTGCCGCCAAACGTAGCCCGGCTGAACTTCGGCGCCATCGCCTCGGCATCCAGAACCATCGCCGCCATATCCCTGATAAGCGCGTCGTTTGCCCTGGCCTTCGCTCTCAGCACAACCTCCCTCTCCTTCAGCGCGTCTCTCGCCATAGCGGGCGCTGCGCTGGCCTCCGGCATGCTCGCACTGGCCGCAATCGTGACACGTCTCGAGCTTCCCGGCCGTACTCGTACCCGCGCAGCCGTCCTCCCCGTCGGCCGCTTACTGCATCGAATCTGCTCCCTGCCATACGTCAGGGCAGTCATCACAACAACAAGCGGCGCAGACCAACTCGACCCGAAATCTGAGGATGACGCCCTTGACGATGGCCTGAGCCTCCTGGAGGCGGCAGGAGTATCCGCCGACCCCGGAGAACTGGAAATGATCCGCGCCGTGCTGCGGCTCGATAGGGCCCGTGTGCGAGAGATCATGCAGCCACGCGTTGACATGGTCGCCGCAGAATCAACCATCACTACTGCAGACCTGGTCCTCCTGATGACCGACCACGGCCACTCCAGAATCCCAATCTACGATGACACCATCGATAAAATAGTTGGCGTTGTCCATGCCCAGGATCTACTCCGGGCCGGCGTCCAGAACAACGGAAACACTGGCCTCGCGGTGAAAGATCTTGCCAGGCAGGTGCTATTCGTCCCCGAAGCGCAGATGTTGGACCAGCTCCTGCGGGAGTTCCAGCGCGCCCGGACCCAGATCGCAATCGTGATCGATGAGTATGGCGGCGTCTCCGGCCTCGTGACAGTTCAGGATCTGATCGAGGAAATCGTCGGCGAGCTTGTTGATGAGTTCGATACAGATGAGCCCGAAATGCAGCGTATCAGCGACGTAGAGATACGCGTGGATGCCAGGATGCCACTCGACACCCTCCGGCAAGAACTCGGTGTGGAAATCGAATCTGAAGGCTTCGACACCGTCGGCGGCCTCGTATACCGGGAGCTCGGGAAAATGCCCTCCCCCGGAGATCAAGTCGCGATCGAAGGCATCCGCCTAACGGTCGAGTCAACAATGGGCCGCCGGATTCGAAACATTCGCGTGCGGCGACTGCTCGCCCCCATAGACTCCACGCCCTGAGCCAGGCGCACCGCCACGCGATAGGGGCACGGCCATCCGCCCCTGCGAAATTATCCACCCCGCCTCAACCCTCCGCAGGCATCGCGCGTCCTGATCCCCACACATCATGGGCAACCGCCGTCCGCCCAGGGCGGACGCAACGGGCGCCATGCTCGCACCCCAAACGAAAAGAGCCCCGCACTTGGCGGGGCTCTTCTATTTCATCTCAGTCAGGTGCCCGGCTGATCGGCGGCCTCATAGTGCCATCCGATTCGTCTGGCCACGCCTCCGTTCTTAGATTCCACCGCAAGCAGTGTAGTTGCCGGCGTTAGTCGGGGACTCGTGGAGGTTGACCGCAAATCGGCCATCAAGCAACGTCTGCAATGAAACATCCACTGTGGTCTCCGAGCGACCGTCCAAAAGGGCCGTGAGGGGGTACTCTACGCCACCCAGATCCTCACAGGTCCCGGTGTGTATGTGTATTGGCTGCCCAACACCGGCCGCACCCCCACCAACGCTGACCACGACATTGGTCTTCGATCCCGAAGAAACGAGGACCGCTGACCCAGTCTGGCCGGAACCACCAAGCTCAGCTATTCGGAGCGTGAGCGAGCTAGGCGTCACCCGCAAAGTTCCGACGCCGACGGTGCCACTATCGCCCGTCGCCCATATGCTGGCCACATCGCCGCCGCTGAGGCTGGCGGGAATCGACAAGTTTAGAGCTGCGAAAGCGCCACCGCTATTCGCAGTTAGAGAACCTGCATTCAGCGTGTCCGTGCCGCCGTCGTGTGCGATCTGCAGCGTAATTGCCTCACCTGCTGCGAAACCACCGCCGATAACGTCGATAGTATTTCCATCCGCAACGATGCCTGCAGTAGTGCCACCAGAGTCGTGCACCACCACAGCCGCAGCAATCGCGTCTGCGCCGTCCGAGCCGTCCGAGCCGCCGCCGCCCTTGGCTCCAAGCGCGCCATCATCGCCGGCCGGCCCTGGAACGCCGGGAATACCGGCAGGCCCTACCGGGCCGGAAATACCTGCCTCACCCGGATTGCCCGCGCTCCCTGGCGAACCCGGATCACCCGCCACCCCCGGCGCACCCGGTGATCCGGGGGTGCCGGGATCACCCGAACAGGCGATAAATGCTACAAGAGCAAGCGATGTGAGCAGGATGAGGAGGGCTCGCCGCCTCTGTCGCAACCATACTGTCATTGGGCCCCGTCCTCCGTTTTTTCTATCTCTGATGGCGTCGTGGAACACATGGCTGTTTTCTCACGCGCCTTTGGTCACATACAACCCGCGCGCGTCGTTAGCGCGCGACTATACGGACCGCAAGCCATCTTATTCTTGAATTTTTGTACCTGTCAAGGTAGAAACACGGCACCTTTGTGCCATAGAGCGAACCATATTCAAACCGTTACAGACGTTTCGGAAAATCAGGTGGTGAGATTTTCCGCAGGCCTGTTCATTTCCCAACTATTACTCCCCGGCAATCAGCTTTTCATGTTCGGCCGGAAGATAGCCAGACCACAGAATCATATGCGAGGCGGCTTCTTCAATGGCTCCCGCCCATGCGCCCCATGCTTCGGCTCCGGGCGGGCGAAAGAGACTAATCAATTAGAAGAAGCCCCGCACAACCGGGGCTTCTTCCACTTTCACTATCTGTGTTGGCAACTCAGCCTTGTGACGACTAGTTCTGGGCGTCCTTATCCGTCACAAGCAGAACACCCCAGCCTATGGTGCCGTTGCCGCCTGTAGCCAGGACCGATACCACATTGCCCTGACTCAAGCCCGATGGCAATGCGAGGCCCAGCGAAGCGATAGCCCCGCCCGCGTTGGCCGTGGCAGTGGCGATCTCAGACCCTCCGATGCTTATCGATACAGACTCGCCAGCGTCAAAGCCGGCTCCAGTGATGTTTATCCGAGTTCCCGAAGATGAAAGATCGACGACCCCGACTATGCCCGTGCCCGCATCGCTTATCATCAAAACGGCGCCCGTCTCACCATCGGAACCCGCCGCGCCGGCATCACCGGTAAAACCCGCCGTGCCGATCGCGCCATCGGGGCCAGCCGGACCCTGCGGACCCCGCGGACCCTGCGCACCCGCAATCCCCGATTGGCCCGCTACGCCCGCAGCACCCGCTACGCCCGATTCGCCCGGCGCGCCGGCATTACCCGCTGCGCCCGCCGCTCCGCTTGTTCCGTCGTCGCCTGTACAGGCGATTACCGCAACCATGCTCACCGCGGCGAGAAGCATAAAAATGGGCCGTGCCCTGCCTCGCAACGAAAGTGTCATTTGAGACCCGCCCTCTCGTTATCAACGTCATAATTGGACTTCAGAAGCCTTCAGGCCCCTGCAAGTCTGGTGAATATCGTAACTCGCGCGCGCCACTAACGCGGCGCGACATTCTGCGAACCGCCCGCAATCGTATTCGCCATATTTCCAGCCTGTCAAGGCAATTTCGGTCATACGGAATACTGTTTACAGGACGGTTTGTTACCGGCACGTTACCCAAAGAAGCACTCTTCACAGCCCGATCCCGCTCCCGCGCGGTCCACGTCCGTGAAATAGCCACGTCCCGCAAGACACGGGGATTAGCCGCGCGCCCGCGGAGCGGGAATAGCACGATGCTATACTTTCCGTTGAATTAGCGAAGACTAAAGATAGACAGAGAGCAGACGCGAGAAACCGGGTGCCAACGCACCCGTTCCCCGTTCCTGACCGGAGCAGCCACCAGAATTGGACCAGGCAACACGCGCATCAGTAATCGAAGAGTATCGCCGCAGCGATAACGACACAGGCTCCATTGAAGTACAGGTCGCCATAATCACCCGCCGGATACAAGAACTTAGCGAGCACTTCGGCGTTCACCGGCACGATCACGCCGGCCGCCGAGGCCTCCTCAAAATGGTCGGCCAGCGGCGCAGACTCCTCCGATATCTCAATGACCAGGACGTGGCCCGCTACAGAGAGTTGATTGCCCGTCTGGGTCTCAGGAAGTAACCAGACGCTTCGCCCCGATGCCGCATCGGGGCGTTAGTTTTGCTGATTCCCCCTCCTCTCATACGCGCAGAGGAGAGATCGAGTAAGAAAAAGGAAAACCACCCCAGATGATTTCAGTTTATGAAGCCAACATCGGCGGACGCACGCTGCAATTTGAAGTAGGCAGGCTGGCGAATCTATCCCAGGGAGCACTCACCGTCAGAACCGGCGACACGATTGTTCTCGGCACCGCCAACGCAAGCAAGTCTCCCAGAGCCGGCGCCGATTTCCTGCCCCTCACAGTCGACTGTGAAGAAAAAATGTACGCGGCAGGCAAAATCCCCGGCAGCTTCTTCAAACGAGAAGGCCGTCCCACCACAGATGCCATCCTCATCGCCCGCCTGACCGACAGGCCAATCCGGCCGCTGTTTCCAAAAGGCTTCTTCTACGAAGTACAACTCATCCAGACCATCCTGTCTGTCGACATGGAAAACGCCCCCGACGTCCTGTCAATCATCGCCGCATCGGCCGCCCTCACGATGTCAAGCATCCCGTTTGACGACCCCATCGGAGCCTGCCGGATCGGCTACATCGACGGCGAATACGTCGTAAATCCCACGTATGCCGAACGCGAAAACAGCACCCTCGACCTGATAGTCGCAGGCACCGCAGACGCCATCATGATGGTCGAGGCCGGCGCCAACGAAGTGTCCGAAGACGTTCTCGTCGGAGCCCTCAAACTCTCCCAGGAAATAAACGGACAGGTCGTAGATCTCATCCGCAAGATGCAGTCAGAGGTCGGCAAAGAGAAGTGGACACTCGAAGTCGACTCGACCTACGACGAAACACTGGAAGCCGCCCGGAACTTCCTGGGATCGCGCGTCTACGACGGCCTCGCCGAAGGTGGGGATAAGCAGACACAGCGCGAGCGCCTCGATGGACTAAAGGCCGAACTTACCGAAGCACTTGGCGAAGAACACGATGGCGATCACCTGAAACGATCCTTCGACGATATCGAGACCGACGCGGTACGCGAAGGAATACTCAAGGAAGGCCGCCGACCGGACGGCCGAAGCCTTGACGAAATTAGACCGCTCTCATCCTCGGTCGGATACCTGCCCCGCGCCCACGGCTCCGGCATCTTCACGCGCGGCGAAACCCAGATCATGAGCATCCTCACGCTGGGCTCCACCGGCGAGGCGCAGAGACTCGACTCACTCAGCCCGCAGACCAGCAAGTCATTCATCCATCACTATAACTTCCCACCCTTCTCGGTCGGAGAAGTGCGACGACTGGGCACCGGACGCCGCGAGATCGGACATGGAATCCTCGCAGAACGGGCAGTCCAACTCATGATTCCATCCAAAGAAGAGTTTCCCTACACGATCAGAATCGTCTCCGAAGCCCTCAGCTCAAACGGCAGCACATCCATGGCCAGCGTCTGCGCAAGCACCCTCGCTCTCATGGACGCCGGCGTGCCGATCAAGAAACCGGTCGCCGGCATCGCCATGGGCCTCATCACAGGCGAGAACGGCGAGACCGCAATCCTTACCGATATCCAGGGCGCCGAAGACCACTCCGGAGATATGGACTTCAAAGTCGCCGGCACCCCGGATGGCGTAACCGCGCTCCAGATGGACATCAAGGTCAAAGGCATAACCTTCGAGATCATGGGAGAGGCTCTGGCCCAGGCACGGAAAGCCCGCATGGAGATCATCGATCACATGCTCGGGACTATCTCCGAGCCAAGAGCCGAGATGAGCCAGTACGCCCCGCGGATGATCACCATCAAGATCCCAACGGACAAGATCGGCGCCATCATCGGACCGGGCGGAAAAGTAATCCGCGGCATGATCGAGGAGTTCGGCGTCACCATCGACGTCTCGGACGATGGCACCGTCGTGGTCGGCGCAACCGATGGCGAGGCAGGCGAAAAAGTCCGCGATCAGATCGACCGAATGACACGGGATCTGACCGTCGGAGACCGATTCAAAGGCAAAGTGGTGCGGCTAATGGCATTCGGCGCATTCGTCGAACTGCTGCCCGGCAAAGACGGCCTCGTCCACATCAGTGAACTGGCGGACCATCGCGTCGAATCGGTCGAATCCGTCGTCGAAATCGGCGACGAACTCGAAGTCGAAGTCATCGAAATAGACCGCATGGGCAGAGTCAACCTGACCGCCAACCTCAGAGACGGCGATAACGGCTCCAGATCAGGCAAAGCAGGCCGTGACGATGACGATTTCGGAGACGACGAAACCCGGGACCGCCGCCCCCCGAGCTTCGACCGAGATCGTGGCGGTGACCGCGACAGGGGCCCAAGACGCCAGGTCGGAAGCTACAGCGGCGGCGGCGGTGGTAGAGGCCGCGACAGGTCGCCCGGCGGTTCGGGCGGCGACCGGCGGCGCAGGCCGCCGCGTCGAGACTAATCGACGGACCGGCTGACACCCGGCTCGGCGAAACACACGGCCACGGGCACGAACTCAACCATGACGGAACTCTCTGAAATAACAGTCGCCGTCAATGGCGCACTCGGAAAGATGGGCCAGACCGTCATGTCCGCCGTTGAGGCGGAGCCGGGCCTCGCTCTGGTCGCCGGCGCGGACCCCGCCGCTTCCAACTCCACGGTGAGCGCGCCGGGAACATCGCCCGTTCCGCTCAGCGCCGATATCGCCGAGGCAATCGCAGCGGTTCACCCCCGCGTCGTCGTCGATTTCTCCAACGCAGACGGCGCGATGGCCACGTTCCGAGCTGCCGCCGCGGCAGCTGTTTCCGCCGTCTCCGGCTCTACCGGCCTGTCCGAAGACGACCTCCAGGAAGCCGCGAAACTTGCCGACGACGCTGGGATCGGAATCATCTCAGCACCCAACTTCGCTCTCGGAGCAATCCTGCTCACCCACCTCGCACGCATCTCCTCCGCATACTTCGACTACGCAGACCTGATCGAAAGCCACCACGAAGCGAAAATCGACGCACCATCAGGAACCGCCCTCTCTATCGCACAGGCCATGATCGATGGCCGCGGCAGGCCGTTCGAACAGAACATTGCCGAAAAAGAGACTCTCAAGGGTGCCCGGGGAGGCGATTTCGGCGGCATCAACCTCCACAGCGCACGCATGCCGGGCCGCGTCGCACGCCACGAAGTAGTCTTCGGCGCAACCGGCCAGACGCTCACCCTGATCCACGACTCCACGAGCCGGGACTCCTTCATGCCCGGAGTAATGCTCGCCATCCGCCAGGTCGTCGAGACGAAAGGCCTCGTAGTCGGCCTCGACCGCGTCCTCGGCCTCGACAACAAGCCCTAGCCCTGGCCGGACTTCGTTCCCCGCGATCGCAGCGCAGCTCAGAACAAGGCCGGCTCCCTTCCCACCCCACGTGCGCAATTCTCCGCGTCCGCCCATAATTAACCCACACAACACAACCACAAACCTCTGGTAGGGGCAGTTCACGAACTGCCCCTTGTATTATAGAAAATGAGCAATATTCTAGGGAAAAGCCTTGGGTCAGGCAGGGGAAGAGTGAATCTGTGTCGCCCCTTAGGCCATAGAGCCTGTCTCGTAGAGCAGATCCTCTTCCCCCCGGCCAGAGTTTGAGGTCGAACGGTATCTAAGGCCATAGAGCCTGCATAGACAAGGTAGACCGGTGACCCTGACCGCGCCTGACAATTACAAGGTAAGCCAGTTGTACCAGAGGAGTGCAAAATGTCCAAATCCATTCTCGGCATTGATGTTGCCAAAGTTACGTTGGACGTGGTGTTGTTGCACGATGAGCAGTCGCACCACATCCAGATTGAGAACCAGCGCGCTGGTTTCGCCCGGCTTCATAAGTGGCTGGGCAAGCACCAAGTCAAGTCGCTGCACGCCTGTATGGAAGCTACCGGGACGTACTTCGAGGCGGTGGCCCAGTGCCTGCATCAGGCCGGGCACGCGGTCAGCGTGGTCAATCCACTTCGCATCAAGAGCTACGGCCAGAGCCAGCTGCGGCGCAACAAGACCGATAAGCTGGATGCCCTCATTATTGCTGACTTCTGCCAGACGCAAAAGCCGACGCTCTGGTCGCCGCCTGCGCCTGAATTTCGCGATTTACGCTCAATGGTACGCCGTCTGGAGGCGCTTGAGTCCATGCGCCAACAGGAGCGCAATCGTCTCAAGTCCGGCGCTTACTCAAAGGCCATGCTCAAGGATACCCGGCAACACATCTCTTATCTGGACAGACATATTATCTCGGTTGAATTATTGATTAAGCAGCATGTCAAACAACACCCTCAACTCACGCAGCTGCACGACCTGCTGGTATCTATCAAGGGCATTGCCCACACGACTGCCTGTCTTCTTATCGCCGAAATCCAGGACATCTCGCTCTTCGAGCACCCCAGACAGTTGGTCGCTTACGCGGGCGTCAACCCCAGACAGTACACTTCTGGCTCTTCTATCAACGGCAAATCTCGTATGTCGAAGCTCGGCAATGCAAGGCTGCGCAAAGCTCTCTTCTTCCCCGCCATGGTCGCCAAACGTCACAATCCCATTGTCCGCGCCGCTGCTGAACGCCATATCCTGCGCGGCAACTGTGCCATGTCCGCCACCGGCGTCGCTATGAAACACTTGCTTCACATCGTCTGGGGCGTCTGGACTTCCCAGCAGCCTTTCGACCCCCATCTTAACAAAATGTTGCTTCTGGCCCCTTGACTTTTAAGACGGTATCTATTGAA
>JADFHP010000058.1 GCA_022567135.1 Chloroflexota bacterium | reverse complement strand
TACCTGATCCCCAAATACCTGATTCCCAAATACTTGATTCCCAAATACTTGATTCAAGGACGAAAATGGCACAGGCGACTGAAAAAAAGCCATCGAGATCGGCGGAAGTGATCGAGAAGTACGGTCGCTGTCTCGAGCTGATCGGGATAGACCCAAATTTTCACGATATCTCAGTCGGCCTGTACCTGAAGGACGGCATTTCGACGGTCTGGACGTTCAGCAAAAAGGACGGCGTCGAGAAGCGTCTGGAGGAGATTCGCGACCAGCTCGTTTTAAAGGGCTCGATGGAGGCGGTTTCGGGCACGACCAACCAGGCGCATTTCGCCTGTGGCATGTTCCATGATCGGCCAATGAGGTTCCTGCTGAGGAACGCGGTCGAGAAGGCGCCTATCAGCGAGCCGGACACGAGCCCGCTCACGGTCCGCGATATCAAGTCGAAGATGGACATGCTGGCCACCCCTTCAGAGGTGGATGGTCGATGGACTTACCGGGTCACGGCCAAGGGCGAGTTCAAGCGTCCGGAGATCCGCATCAAGGCGATGGTCGGCGGATTCATGCGCTACGGGGACCTGGAGCGCATCGAACCAGACACGGCGAGCTTCCACTGTGGCGCCCGGCATGACGCGCTGGTGCGAACCCTCATGCCGTATGCCAGGAATGTAAGCGGGTCTCAGGATGCGCTCGATGCGGAAGACATGCGCGGCCAGCTCACGACGCAGACGCTGGGCTTCTCCCAAACCTGACACGCCGGAGAATCGATCATGACACTGAAAGAGACGATGACTTCAAAAGAGCGGGTTATGGCCGCGCTCGCCGGAAAGCCGGTTGATCGCCCTCCGGTCGCGAATCCGACGAACGTCATGACGGTCGAATTGATGGACATGGTCGATGCGCCATTCCCCGATGCTTGTCGCGACCCGGAGATGAACGCCCGCCTCGCCGCAACCGGCTATACGGAACTTGGATTCGATGTGATATCGCCTTACTTCTCGATCATCCAGGAGTCTTCGGCGCTGGGTTGCGACATGCAGTGGGAGCAGAAGGACAACTGGCCCACGGTCAGGATGACGAACCCGATCTGGAAGGACGAGGACGACATCGAGGTTCCGGACGATTTTCTCGAGCATCCCGACAACCAGGCGATCATCGGGTCGATAAGAATTCTTAAAGAGAAGTACGGGGACGAGGTTGCCATCGTCGGCAAGACGATGGGTCCGTGGACGCTGGCATACCACGTTTTCGGCGTTGAGCCGTTCCTGTTGATGACTATTGACGATCCGGAATTGACGCTTCGGATATTGCACAAACTCAAGGTAGTCACCGTGCTCTTCGGCCGGGCGCAGATTGATGCAGGCGCGGACATACTGACGTTGCCTGACCACGCCACCGGCGATCTTGTGAGCGCCGAGTATTACAGGCGGTTTCTCCAGGACATCCACGTGGAGATGGTCGAGAAGCTGCCGGTGCCGCTGATTCTGCACATCTGCGGCAAGACGCTGGACCGGATGGGCTATATAGCGGAGACGGGGATGGCCGCATTCCATTTCGACTCCAAGAACGACCCGGCGGAGGCGATGGAGGCTGTGGACGGCGGCATCACGCTGGTCGGCAACCTGAACAATCCGGAAACGCTGTACGCGAAGGGGCCGGACGCGGTGCGGGAAGAGGTATATCGTGCGCTTGACGCCGGAGTGCAGATGATTGCGCCGGAGTGCGCTATTCCGCTCCGAACCAAGCTGGAGAACCTTTTGGAGATACCGGCTGCTGTGAAAGACTGGAGTGAGGAAAACCTCTAGTCCCAGATCAGTCCCTTATCTAGTCCCTGACCAATTCGATTCAAGAGCACGAGCAACACAGATGAACTTTGTCCATGACGGACTGGCGAAAGAGTTTGAGCACGTTACCCGCGAGGGGGAACGGAAGCACATCGGCGAGCTATTCGAAAGCGGCGATGCGCTCATGCAGGAGATTGCGTACGACCTGATCAACGGCGACCACGAAGGAGTGGACCGGCTCACGAAGCAGGCGTTGGAAGATGGCTACACGGCGAACGCCATCCTCGATGACGGCCTTATCGCCGGCATGGCCATAGTTGGCGTGAAGTTCAGGGACAACCTTATTTTCGTCCCAGAGGTTCTTATAGCTGCACGCGCCATGAAGGCCGGGATGGCGCACCTGGAGCCGATTCTCTCGGCGTCCGGCGTGGAGCCGTTGGGCACGATAATCATGGGCACTGTGAAGGGCGACCTGCACGATATCGGGAAAAACCTTTGCATCATGATGCTGCGCGGCTCAGGATTCATCGTGCATGACCTTGGCGTGGATACGAAGCCGGATGAGTTCGTCGATGCCGTCATGGAGCATGACGCCCAGATCGTGGGCATGTCGGCGCTGCTCACGACGACGATGCCCAACATGGGGGTGACTATCGAGGCGCTCGAAGAGGCGGGGCTTCGAGAGGACATCAAGGTGATGCTTGGCGGCGCTCCGGTAACGGAGTCCTTCGCCGAGGACATGGGCGCCGACGGCTACGGCGATAACGCGATTGAGGCTGTCGACCGCGCCAAGGAGTTCGTCGGCACATTTAGCGAAGACGGCGTCAACCCCGATTAGGCCCTTCCGACATCGACGCCCGTCTTCTGAGACAATTTATACATGGCGGACGAGACCGGTCGTAAATCAAGAACGCAAGAAGGCGCGCCCGCTGGTCATCCTGTCGACCTCGAGCGCATGCGTGCAAGTTTCGCGCGGCTGATGGATATCTACCGGGACATCTCGGGGACTGCAGACAAGGTTGCGACCGGGCGCTGCCCGTATAAGGATTCCCGATCGCGCTGCACCGCCAAGTTCGAGTGCCGCAATCAGTATTTTGTCCCTGACAAGCCGGGAGAGCTCGCCATCTGCACCGGCAGCGATAAACTCGACTACCGGAAGGCGTGGGTGGTCGATTAGTTCTCTGGCCAGGTTTTCTTCTTCCCGCACAACCGACCTATTCCGAATGGAGCCCGATGACCCCTCTGGTTCACGGTGATCGCGAGCTGGAACTGACCCGCGGCAAGACGCTCTTCGAGTACGCAGACGAGTTGTCCGTGCGCGTGCCGACGTCATGCCGGCGCGATGGCGAGTGCCACGAGTGCATCGTGGAGGTTCGCCAGGGCCTGGACGCGCTTTCGCCTGCTACGGAAGCGGAGTCGTTCCTGCGAGGAAACTACCGGCTCGCCTGCCAGGCATTCGTTGAGGACCCGGACGCGCCGGTTGAGTTCGCGATCCTCAGACGCCAGCCCAAGATCCTGCAGCACGGCGTGGCCCGCGATTTCGAGCCGTCTCCCCTGACGGTGCGGCGCGGGGACTACGTTGTCTCTCTGCACGGGGGCGGCAATGGCCGAGTTATCGACAAGTATCGCGGGGCGGTCCTGGGCATCGCGGTGGACGTCGGTACGACGACCGTGGTCATGAACCTGGTAGACCTGGAGTCGTTCGAGACGATACACACGGCGTCGTTCGAGAATCCGCAGCGCTTCGGCGGCAGCGACATCATGAACCGGATTTCGTACGACGGCGGCGAGTTCGGCGGCGAGTTGAAACAGGTAATCCACTCTTCGGTCAACTTTGAGATCGGCGAGATGGTGCGGGCCTTGAAGATCCGGCGGCGGCAAATTTACGAGATGGTCGTGGTCGGCAACTCCACCATGCGGGACATCTTCTTCGGGCTCGATGTGCAGTCGATGGGCGAGAAGCCGTACCGGTCCGTCGTGGAAGAGGAGTTTCGGGCGGGGAAGCGCAGCACCACTACGCTGATGGAGAAGGCGGGTGAGCTGGGCATCCGGATACACCCTGACGCGCTGATCTACGGGGGTCCGCTGATCGGCAGCCACGTCGGCTCGGATATCGCGGCTGATCTGCTGGCCGTCGCCATGGATGAGGCCGAGGAGCCCGTCATCCTGATCGACGTGGGAACGAATACCGAGATCGTGATGGGCACGAAGCACCGGCTGCTGTCGGCGTCGTGCCCCGCAGGGCCGGCCTTCGAGGGTGGCGAGGTGACGTATTCGATGCCGGGGTATGACGGAGCTATTGAAGCGATCGAGCTGGACGACGAAGGCGTGAAGTCGACCCGGGTCATCGGCGATGCAGAGCCGCAGGGAATCTGCGGTTCGGGCCTGATAGATCTGATCTCGGAACTGCGACGCACCGGCCGGATGAACGAACTGGGCGTATTCGAGGACGGCTCAACGGAGTTCGTGTTCGAGCCGAATGCGCGGCTGACGCTGTCGCGCGCCGACTTGAGCGCGCTTGCGCAGGCGAAGTCGGCGAACTATTGCGGGCAGAGTATCGTGCTGGCGCGCTATGGTCTGCCGCTGGGCGAATATAAGAAGTTCTACCTCGCCGGCGGCTTTGCCAACTACATAAACGTGCGGAGCGCAGCGAAAATCGGGTTCATCGCAAACGTCGAGGATGACCGCATAGCCAAGGTAGGCAACGCTTCGCTCGCCGGAGCGACGATCATGCTGCTCTCGGGTCCGCTACGGCAAAAGATCGAAGAGCTTGTCCGCGAGATCGAGCATGTCGAGCTGGAAACCGAGCCTGACTTCTTCGACCTGTTCGTCGAGGGCTGCCAGTTCAAGCCGATGACCGCGTAGGGGCGATTCACGAATCGCCCCAGGGTTGGAAGGCCCGCCGGCGGGTGCGACCCGCTAGAATCCGGGCGACGTGATTAGGATCGCGGCGGCGGGCGAGGCTGAGATCCCCATGTCGTACCGATGGGATCGGGGCGCATGAGGATGACATTCTGTTTGGTCTGACTGTGCGCGTTCGGATGAGGAAACAGAGTGCCCGAGTTCACTAAAAAGGCCCTGATTACCGATTACACCTGGCCGTCGATCGAGGCTGAGCGGGAGATTCTCGAGGCCGCCGGGGTTGAGGTAGTCGCAGCGCCGGACTCGAGTGAAGAGACGCTGCGATCGCTGGCGGTTGACGCCGACGCCATCATGTTCTGCTTTGCGCAGATCTCGGCGTCCGTATTGCGGGCCGCTGAGAAGTGCGTTGTGGCGTCTCGCTTTGGCATCGGTGTCGACAATATCGATCAGGCCGTATGCACGGAGTTGGGGATCGTCGTCACCAACGTGCCGGACTACTCTCTGGAAGAGGTGGCCGACCACGTGATGGCCAATATACTTGCCTTCAACCGCCATCTGATACCCCTCAATGAATCGGTGCGCGCCACCGGCTGGGGGACGGCGGGATTGCCGATGCATACCCGCCGGCTGAGCACAACGACGCTCGGCATCGTCGGGATGGGCCGCATCGGTCGCACGCTGACGACGCGGGCGCTTGCGTTCGGGATGCGGGTGCTGGGCAGCGACCCCCTGCTGACCGAGGAGAACAGGCCGGACGGGGTGGAGATCGCGACGTTCGAGCGGTTATTAGCGGAGTCGGACTTCGTGTCGCTGCACACCCCGCTTGTCCCCGAGACGACCGGTCTGATCGACCGCGATGCGCTTGCTGCGATGAAGCCGACGGCGTTCCTGGTGAACGCTGCGCGCGGGCCGCTGATCGATGACGAGGCGCTTGTGGAGGCGCTGCAATCGGGGCGCATCGCGGGCGCGGCGCTTGACGTGACGCCGGTGGAGCCGCTGCCGAGGGATCATCCGCTGACCAGGATGGATAACGTGATCTTCACGCCTCATACGGCATTTCATTCGCTGGAGTCGCTCAACGAGCTTGAGGTCCGCACGGCGCGCGAGGTGGTGCGTGTGCTGAGCGGGGAGATGCCGGAGAACGTGGTTAATCCGGCGGTGCTGGGGAAGAGCCGGGTGGGGTTGTAGGCCAGATGTCTCTGGATCCGCCTGAGGCGGAGGGATCGTGGCGTTTGCGGCCCCGGCGGGAGTGGACTCTCCGTTGGCTGAGATCCCTCGACGGCGTCCCGATCGGAATCGGGACTTCGCTCGGGATGACATACGTGCAGGGTGCCGACGGGCAGCTCAGGGTTCGCGGGCGCGCAGGTCTGCTTTGAGGGATAGCAGGCGGACTTCGGCCTCAAGCGCCATGCCGGCTGGCGGTGGTGTGGGGCTGTAGGCGGCCTGCCATGCTGCGCCGGCGAGCCATTCGAGTTGCGCTTCGCCGGTCCCAAGTGCCACCGAGGCGGATGATGCGTAGACGGCGATCGGCTCGGTTGGTTCGCGTCTGCGGAATCCGGCTGATCGGGCCATGGTCTCCGCTTCTCTGAAGGTGTCCAGCACGCGGCGTCTGGCCTCGCCTGGGAGGATCGCGAAGCGCGGCGGATTGCGCTTCCTGACGAGGTCGGGGTTGATGCGCAGTAGAACCATGTAGGCCGAGCCGCCGATGGCGAGCGCTGCGAGGACGATGATCAGAAGGATCTGCGAGTGCTCGACTATCTTGCGCAGCGCGTCGAAAATCGCGCCGGGGGCGCCGGTAGCAACCGATGCGACGGAGTCTCCTATGCGCAGATCGAGGAGATTGGCGAGGCCGAGAAAGTTCGCTGCCGCGGGCGCGCCGGACGGAGACGGCAGGTCGGGCCGCGGCGTCGGGTCGAAGGGCACCCAGCCGGCGGCCTCGAAGTAGATCTCCGACCAGGCGTGCGCGTCCGCCGGCGTGACTTTGCTGGCGCCTGAAAGCGGATTGTATTCGCCGGGCAGGTACCCGGTTGCGAGGCGTGACGTGAGCCCGGCAGAGCGGGCCATCAGCGTCATCGCGGTGGCGAAGTCGACGGCCGTACCGGCCGCTTCGCCAAAGATGAAATCGTCGATTCGAGCGTTCGGCTGCAACTGGCTGACGGCGTTGGGCTCGTACTCGAGCTGGTGGAGGTAGGAGGCGATGCGCGCGGCCTCTTCAAAATCGGATTCGGCACCCCGCGTGATCTCGCTCGTCAGGGCGTGGATCGAGCGGATCTCGGAAGGGATCTGGGCGTACTCCTGCCCCTTCCAGACTGAGCGGTCCTCCGCCAGCTCGTCGCCATCGAAACCTGGCTCTTTAGAGACGATTTGATAGGTGTCTCCGGCTTCGATGAACGGCCGGTAGTTGTCGTCGCGTGGGAGTGCGGCGGCGACCGGCTCGTATCCGGTCAGGACCTCATCGCCCAGGTGGGTCTTCGAAAAGAAGGTCTGCAGATAGCGGTCGGACGCGTCGGAGTCGTCACCGCGCGGCGCGATGAGCCTGTCGGGGCCAAGCGAGTCCTGCACGGTGGCGTACCACTTGCCGAAGCCCTCGGGCCCGTCGTTGGAGTCGTACTGATCGTATGTCCGGCCGCGCCAGTAGCTGGAGACGGCCGACCGTACGTACAGCACCGCCTCTGCAGCGTCGTCAAACTGCGGCGGATCGAGCGGGACGCCGACGCGGCTGGAGAGCGAGAGGTCGTCGTTGCCGAGTTCGATTACGGACGATAGATCGCCGTCTAGCTCTGCGGTGAGCAGGTCTGCCGGGAGGCCTGCAAACCCTTCTGTAAATTCTCCGTCTTCTCCCAGTCTCCCCGGAGCGTTTCTCGCCCGCTCTTCACGCGCCTTCCTGGCCTGTTCCGGCGTCATGCCGGGGAAGGCGCCGTCGCCGCCTCCGGAAAACGGCACGATGGTGAACCGGGGCGCCTGTGGCGCCTGGGCGGCGTTCCATGGCAGCAGGAAGAAGGCGAGGATGGAGACGATCAGCACCGCCGCTCCGGTCACTCCCCAGAATGCGCCGGCGGCGGCACGGGACTTGAACCAGACCACCTCGGCATCGGCGAACTCGTCTTCGAGATAGGCGAGCGCGAGGAACGTCAGGACGATGATCCCGAACACGATGCCGAGTGGCGCGAAGCCGCTGCCGAATGCGATTTCGCTGGCGAAGAACATGATGATTCCGGCGGCGATGATCTGCGTGTAGAGGCCGGCGCGGGTCTTGAGATCGAACGATGACGCGGCGGTCGTCGCGAGCAGGAAGAAGGCGACGGGAATGCGGTCGCCCCGGATTGCGAGGACGAGATCGTTCCGCATCCATACGCCGACGATGATGATGAAGATGCCGACCGCGACGGACACGGCGGGAGTGCGCTTGTTGCGCCGGTTCCAGCTCAGCGCGTGGCCGGCGACCATCCCGGTAGCGGCGGCGAACGGCACGAGCGGGTCGACGCCGACCGCGACAACGGCGATGGCAGCCCAGAGCCCGGCCAGCAGTGAGATCACGCGCAGCCGGAGGGAGTGTTCAGGCTTGTCGTTGAAGATCCGCCTGAACAGCGATTTCGTCCGGGCAGGCTTTTGCATGGACGGCGTTGCGACCGGCTTCGCAGTGCGGCCTAACGGCACTCGAATCGTGTTCGCGATGTTCATGCCGCCAGCTCCTGAGGATGCGCGCCGTCCACCGATTCCTCAGATCTGGGCGCTTCGCTGCCGATGCTGGTCGTGCCGGTATTTGCCACCGTCTCTGGCACCGTCCCTACAGGTCGCGGGGCGACCCGTGACTGGCCGCCGGTTTCGATTAGCCGAATGGCGTCCTCAATGGCGCCCTTCCGGCCTGCGACGGCCCGGATGCGAGCGGCTTGAAGCGATCGGAGGACGGGAGCGGCATCATCGCCTGGGGCAAATCCCTCGAGGACCAGGGCCGCTACCGACGCGCCCCGCCTTGCCAGCGACTCGAGGGCCGACGCGGATGCGCGGTCGCGCCCGGAAATAACTGCGAACACCCGCTGATCAGGGAGTATGCGGCGAGCCGCCGCGGGGAATCCGCCGTCCGGGTTGCGCTCGACGGTTGCAAGCCGGCCCATGAGTTCGGGCCAGTCCATGGACGGTTGCGAAATCTGGCCGTCAATTGCCAGTCGAACAGCGCCGCCCCTTCTGGTGACTGCCCTGCAGACCGATGCGAGGACGCTGGCGGCGTACTCGAGCGTGGTGTCGGCGCTTTCATCCTCGGCGCCGTAAACCATGGCTGAGTCGAAGCCGACGATCAGCGACTCTTCGGCGCCTGCGTCGTACTGCTTCACGGCTGCGCGGCCGGTGCGGGCCGTGTTCTTCCAGTGGATGTCCCGCAGTGAGTCGCCTGCGACGTAGCGGCGCGAGCCGGACATCTCGTCGCCGCGGCGGGCGCGCCTGCGAGAGGCTTCATCGCCAAAGGCCGCGCCGACCAGCCCGATGCGCTCCATCTGGAACCAGCGCGGGTAGACCAGCACCCTGCCGGGCGCGCCCACCCATTTTCGACGCCGGAATAGCCCGAACGGTAGGCGTGACTCCAGCATCACATCGCCGAAGTCCCGCCAGCCGCGCATGTCGCATTCGACCTGTCCCGTTGCGCTGCTGGCGGTCTGCGAGCGGAGGGTGGCGAAGAAGAATCGCTGGGTGCTCGCGGGCGTGTTGCCGGTGGATGACGACTGGTGGGCGGAGACGAAGAACCTGGGCCAGCGCGTTGCGTTTGAGATTGTCAGCTTCACGTCGACCGACTCGCCAACGACGGGTGAGACTGTGTCTCCGCGCTTTCTCGGTGTGGAGATATGCCGGTCAACGTGCAGTTTCGGCACGGTGATCCACGGCAATACTGCGCTGAGGGCAATGATGCCCCAGAGCAGCGCGTCTGCGACGTGGAGCCAGCCTACCCGCGTCGCGCTTGCGACGAAGAAGACCGAGACGCCGATGACGACGAAACCGATTCCGCGCCTGGTGATCAAGATGCGACCCTGTGTGGTTCGGGGAAGAAGAGCGCCGGCATGGGTTAGGCCGGGATCTCCGTTGACTGCACGACTTTCTCTATGACCTCTGCCGGGCTGCGGTCTGCGGCCGGGCTCATGATGAGCCGGTGCGCCGCGACGAACGGTGCGACGGCCTGTACGTCTTCCGGCACCACGTAGTCCCGTTTGCTCATTGCCGCCCAGGTCTGCGATGCCCGCTGTAGCGCGGCGCCACCGCGGGGGCTGACACCGTAGTCGACGCCCTCGGCCGACCTGGTGGCCGCGACGATATCGACGATGTACTGGCGTACAGGCAAGGCAACGTCGACCATTGAGGTGGTGCGCTGCATTGCCCGCACCCTGTCACCGGAAATGATGGTCTCCGCCGTGGGCATGCCGCGCTGCGAGCGGAGGAGAATCTCGGCCTCGTCGTCCCGGGACGGCATTCCCATGTTCATGGCGATGAGAAACCTGTCGAGCTGGCTGTCCGGAAGCGGGAAGGTTCCGTGGGTCTCCGCCATATTTTGCGTCGCGATAACGAGGAAGGGTGCGGGCAGCGGGCGCACGTCGCCCTCCACGCTGACCTGGCGCTCTGCCATCGCCTCCAGCAGCGCCGCCTGGGTCCTTGGGCCGGTGCGGTTTATCTCGTCTGCGAGGACGATGTTGGCGAATATCGGGCCGGGGATGAAATCGAAGCGCGCTGCCTGCATGTCGACGAGCGTTGTGCCGGTGATATCGCTCGGCATCAGGTCGGGCGTGAACTGGATCCGCTTGAACACACAGTCGATCGAGGTCGCAATCGACTTGGCGAGGAGGGTCTTGCCGACGCCGGGCAAGTCCTCAAGCAGGATGTGTCCCTCCGAGAACAGGCCGAGCAGGGCCAGCTTTACCGTGTCGCCGCCTGCCACCACTACGCTGGAGATGTTTTCGGAGAGCCGCTGAACGTCATCGGCGAATCGTTCCAGCTCTTCCGGCCTGATTTCGGGCTCATCGTGGCGACCAGTGGCAACGACCTGCTCTGTACGGTCCTGGACGGATGTCAAAGTGGAACGACCTTTCGCTATTTGGGGGCTCTCGCGGAGGGCGCGCGGACTCGCACGCGGTGGGTATGCGTGTACCTATGATGGGGACGGTGAGTGAATCTAGCGTCGGGGTCGCCCGCGAACCGAGTGCCGGTATCTCCCCGCCTGTATTGCGGTTATCCCGTACCGCTCCCCTGCCCCATCATCACGAATCGATCGTGGAACGGCGCGCGGTCACGCGCGGGCGCGATGCGAATCAGCCGCTAAGAAACAGCGTCGCCGGCCCTCAATGCCGGCGGTTCACTTGCCACGTAGCTCAGAGGTAGGGCAGCCATTTCGTAAACAGCTGGTCGCAGGTTCGATTGCTACCGTTGGCTCCATACGAACATTACGTGCCTTAGTCCGATCGGTTACGGTGTTGACGTACTGGCTCATATCCGAAGGAGGAAGAGGTGTTTTCTGAGTCGACGAATACGTTCGTGCAAGAGAACCATCACGGCGTACTGACGACGTTCCGCAAGAGCGGCGCCGCTCAGATGAGTTTGATTCTCTGCGCGGCGTATGACGATGGAGTTGCGTTCACGACGCCGGGGGATCGAGCGAAGCTGCGGAACCTGCGCCGAGATCCTCGCTGCACCCTCGTCGTGTCGCAGGACGATTGGTGGGGGTACGTGGTGCTCGAAGGCCGGGCGAAGATCATGGAGGCTGACAACACAGATGCTGACAAGTTGAGTGACACACTGCGCGAGGTCTACGGCCGCATCAGCGGAGAGCATCCCGACTGGGATGAGTACGACCGCGTCATGGTCGAAGAGCGCCGCGCCGTCGTGGTAGTCGTCCCGGAACACGTCTACGGCCCGCAGGCCTGAAACGCCGGAGGCGCAAAGTTATTTCCGCATTTCACACCGCCGCTGGCTGGCGTCAAGACTGGTGTCAAAACGACTGCCGGCTCGGTGAGCCGGCCTGCTGACGTAGTCTTGTGGACCAGCCGCCCTACCCTGCCCCTTAACTTGCCAGCGTAATGACGGCGAATGCGGCGCCCTGGGGGTCCGAAAGGACTGCGAAGCGGCCGGGCGGGATGTCCGTGGGCTCCACGATCACGCTCGCGTCTAAGGACTTCGCCTTCTCGACGGTGGCGTCGCAGTCCTCCACCGCCCAGTAGATGGCCCAGTGGGACGGCATGCCGGGCATGTCGTCTGTGATCTGGTAGATGCCCGCGGCGACGTCCGTGCCGTTGAGTTTGACCATCCAGTAGTCCATGCCGACGTCCATTTCGGCCTTGCCGACTTCCCATCCAAGGACATCGGCGTAGAACCGGCCTGCGGCGCTGGCGTCTGTGGATGCGAGTTCCGTCCAGACCATCGAACCCACTTCACCGATGAGGCCTGCGCCGATGTGCGCTTTCGGCTGCCAGAACGCGATCACGGCGCCAGACGGATCCTGCGCCAGCGCCATGCGTCCGCTGTCAAAGACGTCGAACGGCCCGGCCATCAACGTGCCGCCGGCGGGTGCGACCGCCGCGGCGCGGGCGTCGACGTCATCGACGGTGACGTATGCGTTCCACATCGGCGGCATGCCGCTCTGCCCCATATCCTCGTTCTGGGCGTAGATGGCGGCGACGAACCGGTCTTTTTGCTGGGCCATGGAGTAGACGACGCCCTCACCCATCGGGTTGTCCTGGTAGGTCCAGCCGAATAGCGAGCCGTAAAAAGACTTTGCGGCGTCCTGGTCGGTCGTTGCGAGATCGGCCCATGAGGGGTGGCCGTGGGAGTGTGAGTCGACCTGTGGCATCGTTTAGTCCTAATAATTGGTGTTCAGTTGGGCGTCGAGTCTAGCGACGGAACCGTTGGCGGTCGACGGGTCAATGTCACTCGATCGATGGGGCCGATGAGACTCACGGCAGAGGAACCGGGCGAAACGCGATGCAGCCGCTATAAAATGGGGTGGCCGGCCCGCCCGGGGCGGACGGTCCATCTGCCAACGTAGCTCAGAGGTAGAGCAGCTGTTTCGTAAACAGCAGGTCACAGGTTCGATTCCTGTCGTTGGCTCCATAGCTAAATCCAATACGAAAGGAGGCCCTCGGTTTGAGGGCCTCCCCGGCCTTAAGATCGCTTACGTGCATCACTAACTCAGTGTCTTGCATAATTCGTCTCGGCACACGTCGAGGCGTTAGTTACCTCGGAACGCATCGGCGAAGTCGCGGGCAAACGTCTCGAAGGACCGGGCCGGATGGCCGGTAAGCTGCTCGACCGAAGGCGTCGTCAAGTCGGCATAGCCCTCTTTGAACCCCTCAAACAGTTCGACATACGCCTCTATCGTCCAGTCCGGCATGCCCATCCCAAGCAGTGCGTCCCGCATAGCCTGCGATGGCACATCCACGTAGGTAACTTCTTTGCTGATCGCCTTGGAAAGCTCACCGGCCACCTCATGGTGAGATATGGCTGCCGGGCCAGTCAGCACGTAGGTTTTACCTTCGTGACTCTCGGATGTAAGGACGTTGAACGCCACGTCCGCGACATCCCTTACGTCTACCATCCCGATACGACCATCCCCAAGCGGCATGTACATCGCGCCATCCGAAACCACCGTCTGGGCCGACATCATGACGTTCTGCATGAAGAAAGTTGGCTTGACTATGGTGTAGGGCAGTCCAGAGTCCTGCAGCTCCCTCTCGATGTCCTCATGCTGCGCGATCATCCGGCATTTGGAAGTGCCGTAGCCCGACTGTCTCACTATGTGAGGCTTCTCCGACCCTTTAACGGCTTTGATCACGTTTCTCGCCTGCTGGGCCCCAGCCTCGCCGTTGGAGGTGATCAGGTAGATCTTGTCCACACCGGCTACTGCTGCCTTCAGCGTTTCTGCCTTCTCCATGT
Organism: Chloroflexota bacterium; assembly: GCA_022567135.1. Lineage (GTDB taxonomy): Bacteria > Chloroflexota > Dehalococcoidia > Lucifugimonadales > Lucifugimonadaceae > UBA1151. The sequence goes on along the minus strand of JADFHP010000058.1, from coordinate 1,519 downwards.
CGCCGACGACCACTTCGGCCCCCAGGTCACTCAGAGACCTGGCCTTCGATTCGTCGTGGATCAATGCCCTGACCTGCTGGCCATCCTCCAGCAATGCCGGGATTAGCAAGCTCGCCACGTTGCCGGTTGCTCCAGTTACAAGAATCATCATGCCCTCCTATTTCTGCTGTAAGTAAATGGCGGTCAGGGCATCTTACGGCAATTACCTGAGACGCTTAACTGTCCATGGCAGGCACCGCGGCCACCCGTCTAGCCGCGTCGGCCGGGGACACAGGGATCGTGTGCCGTAGCGATCGGCCGTGATGCTCATCACTGTTTCGACGAGCACCCATGACACCTCGAACAGTCGCCCACCGTCCGCCAGCGCCGCTGCCGCCGCCGTGTGTCTCCCTGTCTTGGAATCGACGGTAGCGAGGCCCTCCCCGTTTCAAGATGCGTATGCGCCCGTGCGCGGCGCTAGCACCATCAACCGCCTCGCCAGCCACTGAGCGTTGCGGTGCTGATCCCTGAACACGGCTTCCACCGGCACCAGGGAGTCTTCTCTCATTAAAGAGCCAAACATCGCGTTGCGCCCGCACGACTCCAATCAGATCCCGAAGAGCCATTACATAGTATTCACTTACGAACCACCCTTCCAATGTGACCGAAATCTTTCCATTGCTATCAAAAACTGGTGAAAGGGCACAGTCCGAACGCTCGAACCGGTGGAGATTCTCACGAGAGCGTGGTACCGGCTCATCGAAATAATAAATTTGCTATAGTGTTTTCTTCATAATCGTTCGCTATGTATCCAGTCTCTGTCGCAGTCCCGGTTCCCACGCACGCTTGATCGAGCGTTGGAAGAGCCGGGAGTGACGGCGTTCACGGCGGCTGATCTGTGGAATGAGGGGCCGAGCCGAACTCACAAACGTCTTTTGCCATGTGTGCATCGCTGCTGGCAGTTAGTAGTCATGTGCGGCTGTGAACTGCGATATCTGGCCTCTCCGTCGATATTTCATATTCCTGCATCCGAAATGCGGCTGGCAACCTGCCGCTCAAACCATGAAAAGAGCCGGTTAACCAGGCGCAAGCCTTCCTTCTGGCGCGCCGAGAGCTCGGAACTGACGCGCCTGGATCGATCTGTCCGATGGACCACTCACCACGCTGCTTGCTGCCGTACAGTTCGCGCATATATATCTACACTCGAGTGTACTCAACTTGTCCGTTGGTTTCCCTGGTATCCAGACTGCAGACGATCTGGGAATGCCGGCTCTAATGAGGCTGCTGCCGTCATTTATCGCCACAGCCGAGCTATAGACGGTGAAATATCCGGAATATCTGGTCTGGCTTGTATTGCGAATCGACCAACCCAAGGACCGGGAGTGACGGTGCGCCCCACTCTCACTAGCCTCAGGGGCGTATCTGCTGGTAAGACGGCTTAGATGGTGTGGACTTAACTCTCGGCTGGCACTCGGGAGGCAGTGCTCCTCCCTGCCCTGCGGCGTTTTCTTGACCGCGCTCTGTGTCCATCGTCGGCAGG
>JADFHP010000002.1 GCA_022567135.1 Chloroflexota bacterium | reverse complement strand
TGGCGTCGATGATGATTGCGGCTGCCAGGCCGAAGCCCACCTGCTGCATCATCACCATGTCGCCGATGGCGAAGCCGCCGAAGACACCGACCATGATCAGCGCCGCGCCGGTGATGATGCCGGCCGTTGAGCGGAGACCGAAGGCCACGGAAGCCTTGTTGTCGCCGGTCTCGTCGTAGTGCTCCTTGATCCGGCTGAGCAGGAAGACGTGGTAGTCCATCGAGAGGCCGAACAGGATGCTGAAGAGGAACAGCGGGAGCCAGAACTCGATGGCCGGCGCCTGCTGGAATCCCAGGAGGTCTGCTCCGATGCCGTGCTGGAAGACCAGGACGAGCAGTCCGTATGCGGCGCCGACCGAGAGGACGTTCATGATGACCGCCTTGATCGGCACCACGATGCTGCGGAAGACGATCAGCAGGAGCAGGAAGCTGCTGCCGAGGACCAGTCCAAAGACGAGCGGCATCCAGCTCTTGATCAGGTCCACCGCGTCGACCGTCTCCGCCGTAGCTCCGGTTACGTACACGTCTGCTACGCCATCGAACGCCGCAGGTATGTACTGATCACGCAACCGTGAGAGTGCATCCTCGGATTCCTGACCTGAGTAGTCTCCCTGCAGCACCGCACTGATCACCGCCAGGTCGCTGCCGGGTGCGATAGTGACCTCGGTATTGCCGTAGAAGGAGTCTGTCGCGAGGTCTGCTAGGAGCTGCTCAACAGCGCTCTGCACCGGGGCCGTCGTGACGTCGGTTGCGTCGATCACGATCTCGGACGTGATCAGGCCGTCATTGAACTCTTCGATCACGATCTCGAAAGCGTGCCGTGATGGGCTGTCTTCGGGGAGCGAAGTCAATCCACTCGCGCCTAGGTTCATTGTGAAGACTGCGGATGACACCGCCACCAATGCGCCGCCTGTGACGATGACGCTGAGTAGAGGACGGGCGATGACCGCGTTGGTGATCTTGTCCCAGAAGCCGCCGGTGCCGGCGTTATCCTGGGAGTGGTCCTCGCCGATCACGATCTTGCGGCTGATAAACGGTATTCGCAGCCAGTAGATTCGGTGGCCCAGGATGCTGATGATGGCCGGGAGCAGCGTGGTGGCTGCGGCGACCGCGGCGATGACTACAAGGATGGCGCCCATGCCAAAGCTGCGGAAGGTGATGTCAGGCATGATCAGCATGCCCGTGAGGGCGATCATGACGGCCATGCCGGAGACCATCACGGTTCGGCCCGCGGAGTTGCCGGCGGCTGTGATGGCGTCCATCTTGTCGCGACCCCTGGCAAGCTCCTCGCCAAATCGCTTCACGATGAAGAGCGAGTAGTCGATGCCGACCGCAAGGCCGATCATGGTGATGATCTGCACTACAAACGGGTCGAGATCCATCACCCTGCCGATGATCGCGCTGAGTGCTACGGCGACGAGGATGGATGAGATGGCCAGCAGAATAGGCAGGCCGGCTGCGACTGCTGCGCCGAATACGACCAGTAGGATGACGAGCGCAAACAGGACTCCGATCATCTCGCCTTTTGCCAGGGTCTCCTCAGCGAGAGCTTCGAACTCCACACTCACGCTGCCGTTGCCAACGGTGGTCACTCTGTAACCGGTGGTGGCATCGGCATCTTCAATGACTGCCAGCAACGGCTCAATGACGTCCATGGCGTCGTCGTCGTCGACTGAAAGCGTGGTTAGGACCAGTGCCGCCTTCTCATCGGAAGTCACTAGCCCTTCGCTACCGTCAACGTAACTGGCGACGCTGGTCACGTCTTCGAGTTCTTCCAGGTCGGCAACTAGCGCGGTGACGAACGCCCTGTTGTCGGCGTCATTCACCGTCCCGGAGGTGAACTCGACCAGGACGAACTCTTCCGCCTTATCTTCGGTGTTGATCCGCTCGTCGATGAGGGCCCGGGCGACATCCGACTCAACATTCGGATTCGACTGGCCGTCATTGCTTGTCACTTCGCCGATACTGCCGGCGACGAAGAATGCCGCCACCAGGATTACTGCCCATGCGCCGAGCACTGTCCAGCGGCGGCGGGCGCTGAAGTGCGCCAGTTTGCCTGTCAGGTTCTTGCTAGTCATTGGTTTACCCCTTCTCAGTCATTCGGAGCTGCCCCGCCGACCGTCTGGTCGTTGGGAGAGCCCGTCGTTGCAAACCAAGTTAGGGGCGTTCCTCAGCGGCGTCGTCACACCAGGGGGGCGCTCGCAGTCCACTCAGGGGTGAACCTGCTTGTACTCTTCTGGCGGACGGCTGTGCTCTTCGGGCAGACGCCGGGACCGCGGGGGTATCTCTCAGGGGGTATGTGGCCGTGGGGCCGGGCGCTGCCGGCTGGCTGGCACAGAATGGCGCAGCTGCGAAGGAGCGCCCGGTATTCGTATCAGGCTTCCCAAAACATGCCAGAGAGGCCGCCCGCGGCACTCAAGACGCCGTATCAGCTACCGACGTGAGCTTGTACTTCCAGCCCATCCTTGAAATTATTCGCGTCGGTTTTGATCTGTCTTTTCAACTTCCGGGTGACGATAGCGTCGCCGAACCCGAAGAGCCCGCCGCCCTCTGAGCGCTCGGGCTATCCCGCTTGCCTCACCGCCTGCCAGACTGCGCGCAGAGTCATTCGCTGGCCGTACATCAGCAGTCCGGCCCGGAAGATGCGGGCCGAGATGAACAGCATTACCCCGGCCGCCGCCGCGGTGACGGCCAGGCTGCCAAGCATCTCAACGGTGGAGACGCCCCCTGAGCCGATTCGCTGAATCATCGTCGTCGGCGCCGTGAGCGGAATAAACGACAGAGTGCGGGCGAGACCCCCATCGGGGTCACTCAATATGACTCTCGAAAGCCAGACCGGAATGACGGCCGGCATAGTGACAATGGCCGCGATCGGGCCCGCTTCGCGCGCGGACGTCGTGGCAGCGCCGATGCCCGCGAGCGTCACCGCGAACAGGAAGTACCCGACGATGAAGAAGAGCACCATTACCGGAAACGTCGCGGGGGCGAACTGTAGGTCGCCGGCATTCGGTATCTGCTCGATGATCCGCGGGCCAAGCAGCGCGATCGCAGCGATCCACGCTGCGATCTGGATCAGCCCGCTGATCCCCAGGGCGAGAACCTTGCCTGCCAACAGCGCCATCGGCGAAAGGGAAGTGAGGAGCACCTCCATCATGCGATTCTCTTTCTCCTCGGAGACGCTCTGGAACAGTGGGAGGCTGTTCAAGAAGAGCGACATCATGAGGAGAAACGCGAGAATGAAAGGGACGAAGAACTCGTTGATCTCCGTATCCTCGTCAGATGCCGTCCCATCGTCCGCGACGCGGACGCGGGTAAAGCTGGATCCGGAGAGGACGCGATTGAGCACGTCTGGCTCGAGCCTCTCGGCGACCACTGAAACCGTCAGGAACCGGTCGAACCTTGCCCTGTTGTCGTCGCCGGCAAAGATCCCGGACCTGTTGGTGAGCCACTCGATCTCACCGGATTTCAGAAAGTCGGCTGGCACAACGAAAAAATCCTCGATGTCATCATCCACCAGCGCCCGTATTCCTGCCTCGAGGCTGGCGAAAGCTGCCAGCTCAGGGAACTGTCCCTCGGTGATCTCACCGGACAGGTCCATGTAGCCGATCGGTTTCGGCTCTTCGTCGCTCGCCGTGATGGACCGGATAGCCGGTATCGCGACCAGCGCGATGAGAAGCGCGAGCGGTACGATAACGGTCGTTATCTGCCAGGCGCGCCGCCTGATGTTGCGGCGGAACTCCTCTTCGAAGACGATGCGAGCCTCATATAAGGTTTCGCGCACGGCTGACCTCCTCGATGAAGATCTCGTTCAACGTCGGTAGCGCCACCTCGAAACGCTGGACATCGATGTCGGCATCGATGAACGACCGCAGGACAGCCTTCGGCTCCGCTCCCGGACCGAGGTGGTACTGGTAGGCGCCATTTGCCACTTTCAGGGCCGTGACGCCCGGGACTGAGGTCGGCTCGCGTTCGGCTGTGATGGAGACGGTGCTCGTGCCACGGGCTCGCTTCAGTTCCATGAGCGGTCCGTACACAAGGACCTTACCGTTGTCGATGAGCAACACGCGCTCGCACATCTCCTCGACATCCGACATGATGTGCGTGCTGAAGATGATGGAGGCGCCGCGCCTCTGCTCCTCGCGAATGATGTCCTTCATCAACACGACGTTGAGCGGATCCAACCCCGAGAACGGCTCATCGAGGATGATCAACTCTGGCTCATGGAGCAACGCGCCGGCGAACTGGACCAGTTGTGACATACCGCGCGAGAGCTCCTGCACCTTCGCGTTGAGGTGCTCGACGAGGCCGACTCGGTCCAACATCTCTTTGACCCTGGCTTCGGCAATCGATGCATCGAGCCCCTTGAGCCGGCCCAGGTAGCGGAGCACATCAAGCACGCGCGCCTGCTGCAGCAGTCCCCGTTCCTCGGGCAGATATCCGACCCGTCGCAGCGCCTCGCGGGTTGGCGTTCCGCCAAGTAACCCAACGACGCCAGAGTCCGGCCGAATGATGTCTAGCGCCATGCGCATCGTCGTTGTTTTCCCGGAACCGTTCGGGCCGAGAAATCCGAAGATCTCTCCACGGTGCAGATCGAACGAAACGCCGTCCACGACCCTCCGCCCGTTGAACGACTTGACGAGGTCGTGAACCTCCAGTGCGGTGCTGAGGAGTTCCTCCCCGGCTCCATCTCTCATCTCACCGGCGCCGCCTGCAGCCAGGGGTGACATTCCGGAGATGGTCATCTCCTCTGCCTCATTTAGTCTTGATCCATCCGATGGTCTCGCCGATCAGCGGTGAGTATATCCTCCGGTCCCTATTGCGGTGTGCCTGAAATGGTTTCACAACCGCAGAGCCAATCTGCGGCGGCCCGTGCTCCGACCCGTCAGTGAGGGGTATCTCCCGGGGGTGCGGGGGCGCTGCATGGCGCTACTGGCTATCGGCGTCCGGCGTCCCGGCATCGGGCAGAATAATCCCGGCGTTGTAGGCGAAGATCACCGCCTGGGTGCGGTCCCTGACTTCCAGCTTCGCCAGGATCCGCTTCACATGCGTCTTGATCGTGCCCTCGGAGAGCACGAACTCGTCGGCGATCTCCTGGTTCGAGAGGCCCTTCGAGACGAGTTGCAGGACTTCCATCTCGCGTGCCGTGAGGGAATCCAGCTTGCCTGACGTATCGGCCCCCGCGGGAGAAATGGAGGTGTTCGCGAACTCGTTGATGAGGCGTCGGGTGACCGAGGGCGAGAGGAGCGAATCACCCTCCGCGACGATCTTGATGCCGGCAATCAAGTCGTCCGCGGGCGTGCGCTTAAGGAGAAATCCACTGGCTCCCGCTCGCAGGGCCTGGAAGACATACTCGTCCTGCTCGAACGTTGTGAGCACGAGCACCCGCGGGCCTTCGTCATCGGGAAATTTTTCGCTTATCCGACGTGTTGCCTCGATTCCGTCCATCTCTGGCATCTGGATGTCCATGAGAATCACGTCCGGGTTGAGCGCGTCGATCATATCCAGCGCCTCAACGCCATTGGCGGCCTCGCCGACCACGTCGAGATCTGCGTCCGAGTCGAGAATCATCTTGAGGCCTGTGCGGACAAGGTCATCATCGTCTACCAGCAGAAGTCGAACGGTCACTCGCGGCCTCCAATGGGACCAATAGGAAACGTTGCATAAACCCGCCAGCCACCGCCGTCGTCCGTGCGTGCTGCCTGGAACTCACCACCAAACAGCGCCGTCCGCTCCCGCATGCCGACAATGCCGCGCCCGCCGCTGGTGCGGCCGCCGGCCTTATTAACGCCGGAGTCATCGTTCGTGATCGTCACCGCAAGGAGGTCTTCCGAGTACTCGATCTCGACGCGGGCCTTCGCCCCTGCGGCATGTGTCATCACATTAGTGAGCGCCTCTTGCACGACCCTGTATGCCGAAAGATCGACGCTGGGTGCGAGTGTAGCCGGGGTCCCTAATACTTTTAGATCGACCGGCTGGCCGGTTGCGCCAAGCTCTTCTACCAAAGAGCCCAGACGGCTCATTGAGGGCCTAACTTCAAGGGGAGATCTCGGTGCAGCAGCGCCATCTGAACTTCGAAGTATGCCGAGCATTCTATCGACGTCCGAAAGAGCCTGCCGGCCATTCGTTTCTATCGACTCCAGGGCCTCGAGCGCCTTCTCAGGCGACGCCTCGAACACGCGTCTTGCGGCGCCGGCCTGGATCACCACAAGGTTGAGAGCATGTCCAACGATGTCGTGAAGCTCGCGGGCGATGCGGGCGCGCTCTTCATTGGTGGCATCCCGCATGGCTCGCGCCTGCTCATCCGATAACTCTGCGACCGTTAGCTCGGCGATCTCCAGACGGGCGTGGCGCGATCGCACGAAGATTCCGATGAGCCACACGGCGGCAAAGAGCAGAGTGAGGGCGATCACGGCATCCAGATCTTGTCGGATGATCGCAAATACCGCCACGATGACTCCGAAGCAGACCGCTCCTGCGAAAAACGATTGACGATTGTTGGTCGCGCTGGCCACCTGGTACAGCCCAATAAGCGCGGTGAACTGCGCGACCCACAGAACCTGGTAGTCGAATGTGGAATGGGCGACGAAAGCTACGAGAATAACCATTAATGTGGCCAAAGGAGCCTTCCGCAAAAAAACCAGCGGCAATACTTGAGCCAGTGCAAGCAGCACTCCGATGGCGTTTTCTTGCTCGAATCCACTGTCCTCTGTCGGCTCGATCCGAAGGTCCAGCATGAGGAACGCCAGGAAGAACAGGGTGGCAATGCCGGGCGTCACGTAAAGATTTTGGCGATGCAGAGCCTGGTAGCGACCGCCGACCGAATTGAAGCTGAACATGGTTCGCACCATACCTCACTGACGGCGATGGGTAACGTTCGGTGACGCTACGGCCTTGATTCTGGCGATCAGCTCATCAGCGGGCATACGCTTGAGGAGAAACCCGCTGGCACCTGCCTGCAGTGCCTGGGAGAGATACTCGTCCTGTTCGAACGTTGTCAGTACCAGTACTCGCGGGCCTTCGTCACCAGACATTTTTTCACTGATCCGGCGCGTCGCTTCGATTCCGTCCATCTCAGGCATCTGGATGTCCATAAGAATTATGTCTGGATCTAGTTGCTCGGCCATGGCCAAGGCGTCAGCGCCATTGCCCGCCTCCCCGACAACTTCAAGATCGCCATCGGATTCCAGGAGCATCCTGAGAGCCATGCGGACCGGGGCGTCATCGTCTACCAGCAGGAGTCGAATGGTCATTCGAACCCTCCACCGGGGCTAATCGGACCGATGGGAAACGTCGCATGTACCCTCCAGCCACCGTCATCGGTGCGATCTGCCTCAAAGGCCCCGCCAAACAGCGCCGTCCGCTCCCGCATGCCGACAATTCCGCGCCCGCCGCCACTGCGGCCTGTGACCGCCTCGTCGCCGGAACTATCGTTCGTGATCGTTATTGAGAGGAGATCTTCCGAGTACTCGACCTCGACATGGGCCTTCGCCCCAACGGCATGCGTCATCACATTGGTTAGCGCTTCCTGCACTACCCTGTATGCAGATAGGTCGATGCTGGGAGTGAGCGAAGCCGGGGTTCCCGACACCACCAGATCAACTGTCTGGCCAGTCGTACGCAGATCTTCCACTAGCGAGTCCAGCCGGCTCATTGAAGGCCTGGCTTTGAGGGAAGGCTCGATATCGTCGGCGTCATCTGGATTACGGAGTATGCCGAGCATTCTGTCGACGTCTGAGAGAGCCTGGCGGCTGGTCGTTTCGATCGACTTCACGGCCTCAAGCGTTTTTTCGGGTGACGCATCGAACACGCGCTGGGCGGCGCCCGCCTGGATGACGACGAGGTTTAGCGTGTGTCCCAGGACATCGTGGAGCTCGCGTGCGATGCGGGCGCGCTCGTCCCGAACAGCTTCGCGTGCCATCCGGTCTTGCTCAGCTTCCAGTTCTAATACCACTTGTTCTGTCGACTCGAGCCGAATTCTTCCAGTGCGGAACAGATTGCCGACGACCCAGAGACCGCCGAAAAGCAGGATCTGGATTAAGACATCTCCCGCCTCGGGATCATCAATGAGTATTCCGAATGAAACGATGACGCCGATGTAGACCACCAGGAGTGCGAGAAGAGACTGTCGTCCGCCACCCCGGGTGGTAGCAATGAAGAATGAGAAGAGGGCCGTGAGCTGCACCACCCAGATCGGTTCGTGGCCCAGGCCGGTGTGAACCGTAAACGCAACCATGATCATGATGAGCACGGCCAATGGGTTGCGAAATACGATCACGATCGGCAGTGTTGTCAAGACGACGAGGAGGATGCCGATCGCGTCTTCTTTCTCATAGACGCTGTCGGGCTCCGGTGGATCCACGGCGTTAACGACGCCGATGAATACGAATGCGGCTGTCGCGAAGATCAGAGCGGCGAGTCTGTACCGCTGCGCGTTGGCCGGATCACGGTAACTGTGTGTGAGGCGCTCAAGCATGCCCGCAGTTTATCGGGGGCAGGTGTGATAAACGTCTCTCGTAAGAGGGATTCGGGGTATCTCAAAAGTGGAGAGCGGTGTCTCGGCGCCTTATCGTCCAATTGAACGCAGTTAAGCCCAGGTGGTAGACTTGTCCTTTCGTAAAACTGAATAGCGCTATGACCGGGAGTAGTACCGGGTGTGGCGGGCAGCAGCGAGCCGGAGTAGGTGGAAGTCCGGCGCCCCAGTCCCCCGCGAACTCGTCCGCGAGCGAACACAAAGAGTGGTCCGTCAGTGGCATGTGTAAGGTGTCGGCGGGCAACGAAGGTGGTACCGCGGGGCCATTGGCCTCGTCCTTCGACGGGCGGGGTTGAAGCGCGAACCGGGGTACCGGTAACAGGTAAGCAACGACCTCGACCAGATTGGGCGGGGTTTTTTTATTACCCGCATTAGTTCGACGCAATCGAGTTAGTGAGCAGTACGGGAGATGGAGACAAGAAGATGAGTACCGATAGTCGAGAACTTTCCGGGGCGCAGATAGTCTGCGAATCACTCCTTCGGGAAGGCGTCGACGTCGTATTCGGCCTTCCGGGCGGCGCGATTCTGCCGCTCTATGGCGTGCTGGGCCAGTACCCGCTTCGCCACATACTGGTGCGGCACGAGCAGGGCGCTGCGCATGCCGCAGACGGCTACTCGCGCGCCACCGGCAAGGTCGGCGTCGCTTTCGCGACTTCCGGCCCCGGCGCAACCAATCTCATTACAGGCCTGGCCACCGCGATGATGGACTCGTCCGCCGTGGTTGCGATCACCGGCCAGGTTGGCCGCGCCGCCATTGGCCGCGACGCCTTCCAGGAGACCGACATCACAGGCGCGACGCTGCCCGTGACCAAGCACAACTACCTCGTTATGCATGCCGGCGATCTGGAGCGGACGATCAAAGAGGCATTTCACATTGCCCGCACGGGCCGGCCCGGACCGGTTTTGATCGACATTCCCAAGGATGTCTTCCAGGAGATGGCGACGTATACCGGGAATGCCGAGATGGACCTTCCCGGATACAACCCGCCTGGCGAGGCGGACACGGGAGATATTGACGCGGCAGTCGAGCTGATCGACCAGTCAGAGCGGCCTGTGATCCTGGCGGGCCACGGTGTGTTGATTTCGCATGCTTCGGAGGAGCTTCGCGAGTTCGCGGAACGCGCCGAGATTCCTGTGATAACAAGCCTCCTGGGAATAAGCGGCATCGCTACCGATCATCCGCTGCATGTCGGAATGCCGGGCATGCACGGCGTGGCATACGCCAGCATTGCGCTGGACGAGGCCGATCTGATCATCGCGGCCGGAGCCCGTTTCGACGACCGGATAACCGGCGATACAAAGCGTTTCGCGCTGCAATCTAAAAAAATCCACATGGACGTCGATCCCGCGGAGATCGACAAGAACGTCAAGGCAGACGTTGCGTTGATCGGCGACCTGAAAATGGTGCTCGGCCAGCTTGTGCCCGCGTTGAAGAAGAACAGGCACACCGAGTGGCTGCGGCGAATCGAGCACCTGAAGGCGGAGCATCCGTCGTTGTCGATTCGGGAGACGGATGAACTCCTCGGCCAGCACGTGGTGAAGGCGATCGCAGACGCGACCGGCGGCGGCACGCATATCGTTACCGGTGTTGGCCAGCACCAGATGTGGGCGGCGCAGTTCAGCACGTTCGACAAGCCGAACCGCTTCCACACATCCGGCGGACTCGGAACCATGGGCTTCGAGGTGCCGGCGGCAATGGGCGTCCAGGTCGGCGTTCCGGATGAGGTGGTGTGGTCAATTGCCGGCGATGGCGGTTTTCAGATGACGATGGCCGAGCTGGCCACGCTCAAGGAAAACAACATCCCGGTGAAGTACGCCATTCTGAACAACAACCAGCTTGGCATGATCACCCAGTGGCAGGACTTCGTCTACAACAAGGACTTTTACGCCAACGCGTACACGGGCAATCCGGACTTTGTGAAGCTGGCGGAAGCGTTCGGGATAAAGGGCCTTCGGGCAACTTCCCAGGACGAGCTTGAATCTGTGATCAAAGAGGCGATGGCACACGACGGTCCGGTCGTTATCGACTTCCAGATCTCCCAGGAAGCGAACGTCTACCCGATGATTCCGGCCGGTGAAAGCATAAGTGAGTTGATAGAGGAACCGGTATGAGTATGAATGGCTCTTCTCCCGGCAAGGGTGCAAACGGCCTCAGCAAACGCACGGTAATAGCCCTCGTACAGGACCAGCCGGGAGTCCTGGCCAGGGTGGCCGGGCTGTTCCGGCGGCGCGGCTTCAACATCGCCTCGCTCGCAGTCGGCCGATCTGAGCGAGAGGGCATGTCGCGCATGACTTTCGAGGTCGAGGGCGATCCGGAGATCGTCTCCCACGTCGCACGGCAGCTGGACAAGCTGATCGAGGTTGTCGAGGTGCAGGACGTTACCGAGTGGGACATCGTCTGGCGCGAGATGGCCTTGATCAAGGTGTCGGCCACAGCCGAGACGCGCGGCGAGATCATGCAGCTCACGGAGATTTTCAGGGCGACGATAGTGGACGTCGGCGCTGAGGCAATCGGAATCGAGGTAACCGGTGATCCGGACAAGATCGATTCGATGATCACGCTGCTCAGGCCGTTTGGGCTCAGGGAGGTCATGCGCACCGGGCGCGTGGCAATGCCGCGCGCATCGCTCGAGGTCGGCGGTAAAGATGGCCACAATGTGAGAGACAAGGACGCGAAATTCTGGGTCCCGAATTCGCCAGATTCGCCAGGCGAGAAACGGACAGGCTCGGTCTAGCGGTCCCCACCCGGTAAATCAGGCGTATAAAGCAAAAACGGCGCCCCCCAGACGGCGCACAATCCGCCTCAGTCGGACGATCAGGAAAGGCACAGATGGCAACTCTGTACTACGACAAGGACATCGACGCTGCACCGTTGAAGGAATCGACGGTTGCGATTCTGGGCTACGGCAGCCAGGGACACGCCCACGCGCTGAATCTCAAAGATTCAGGTTTTGACGTTGTGGTCGGCCTTTACGAAGGCAGCAAGAGCAAGGAGACAGCGGAGGCGGCCGGCATCGAGGTGCTCTCGAACGCCGATGCGGTGGCAAAAGCGGACGTGACGATGCTGTGCCTTCCGGATACGGTCCAGCCGAAAGTCTACAAAGAGGACATCGAGCCGAACCTGAACGAGGGCGATATGCTGATGTTCGCCCACGGCTTCAATATCCATTACGAGACGATAACCCCGCCTGGCAACATTGACGTGACGATGATTGCGCCAAAGGCGCCGGGGCACCGTTTCCGCAAGATCTACGAGATGGGCCTCGGCGTGCCGTGCCTTATCGCCGTTCACCAGGATTACACCGGGCGGGCGCATGCCCGCGCACTGGCATACGGCCACGGAGTGGGTGGCGGCCGGGCGGGGATATTGGAGACGACATTCAAAGAAGAGACGGAGACCGATCTCTTCGGGGAGCAGGCCGTTCTTTGCGGCGGCGTGACGAGCCTTATCAAGGCCGGCTTTGAGGTACTCACGGAAGCCGGGTACCAGCCAGAGTCGGCCTACTTCGAGGTTTTGCACGAACTGAAGCTAATCGTCGATTTGATTTACCAGGGCGGACTCGAGGGAATGCGGTACTCGATCAGCACGACCGCCGAGTACGGCGACTACACGAGGGGCCCCCAGATCATCGACGAGCACGTAAAGGAGAACATGCGGAAGGCGCTCAAACAGATCCAGTCCGGCGAATTCGCCCGAGAGTGGATCGCGGAGAACGATGAGGGCCTGCCGCGTTATCGCCAGCTCCAGAAAGACGATCTCGCCCACCCGGTGGAGAAGATCGGCCGCGAATTGCGGGGCATGATGCCCTGGCTTGAGGAGACGATCTGATGGGCCGCAGACCGCGTGACGACGCAGGGGCAATTCATGAATTGCCCCTACGGGGAACCGCAGTCTGACAGGACAATCGTTCCGGAGCGGCGAAAGGATACGACGATGAATAACGAAAAGGTAATCATCTTCGATACAACGTTGCGCGACGGCGAACAGACCGCCGGCGCCGGTCTTACCTCTGACGAGAAGCTCCGGATAGCACGCCAACTCGAGACGATCAAGGTGGACGTGATCGAGGTGGGTTTCGCCGCCAGCTCGCCGGGCGACTTCAAGTCCGTACAGCAGATTGCGCGGGAGATAAAGGGCCCAGTGATCTGCTCGCTCTCGCGGGCCGTGGCAGGCGATATAGACGCCGCGGCCGAAGCGCTGAAAGACGCTGAGCGGCCGCGGATCCATACGTTCCTCTCGAGTTCAGACATCCACATGATGCACCAGATGCGCAAAGATCGCGAGGCGATCATGTCGATGGCCGTTGACGCGGTGCGCAGGGCGAAGGGCCACGTGGAGGACGTGGAGTTCTCTCCGATGGACGCCACGCGAACCGATCCCGAGTACCTCTACGCGGTGCTGAGGGCTGTGATCGACGCGGGCGCAACAACGGTCAACATTCCGGACACCGTCGGCTACTCGAACCCGAAGGAGTTCGCAGAATTGATCCAGGGCGTCTTCGAGAACGTCGACAATATCCACAAAGCCGTCGTCAGCGTGCACTGCCACGACGACCTCGGGATGGCCGTGGCGAATAGCCTGGCCGCAGTCGAAGCCGGGGCGCGGCAGGTTGAGGGCTGTATAAACGGCCTTGGCGAGCGGGCCGGCAACGCGGCGATCGAAGAAGTGATCATGGCGCTAATTACGCGCCCGGACCACTACGGTGTTACGACCGGTGTGAATCCGGAGGGCCTCGGGCCCGCCAGCCGGCTCGTTGCGGACATATTCGGATTCCCCGTCCAGTACAACAAGGCGATAGTCGGCCAGAACGCGTTCAGGCACTCCTCGGGCATCCACCAGGACGCCTTTATCAAGGAGCGAACGACGTTCGAGATCATGGAGCCGGATTCGGTCGGCTGGCGCGGAGAGGCGCTCGTACTGGGCAAGCTGAGCGGGCGGGCCGGGCTGAAGTCGCGGCTTGCCGATCTCGGCTACCACCTGACCGACCAGGAGCTGGTTACCACCTTCACTGTGTTCAAGAACCTCGCCGATCAAAAGAAAGAGGTGACGGACCGCGACCTCGAGGCGTTGATGTCGGAGCAGCACCGCTTCGCCGATATCGAGCGCGCCTACAGGGTGGACAATGTCCAGGTAACGGCGGGCGACGTCGAGGTGCCATCGGCGACGATCACCCTGACAGCGCCGGACGGCCATCAGCGCTCCAACACGTCTCAGGGCACCGGCCCCGTAGACGCAGTATGCAAGGCCATCGACGGCATGGTCGATGAAGAGATCGAGCTAACCGAGTTTGCCGTGAACTCGGTGACCGAAGGAATCGATGCGCTTGGCGAGGTGACGATCAGAGTACGAGGGCAGGATGGCCACATATACGCCGGTCGCGGCAGCTCGACGGACATAGTCGTGGCGTCTGCAAAGGCGTACGTGAACGCCATAAACCGCGTTCTCGCCATGGCCGGTGACGTTGGCCCCCCGCCCGAGCAGTCGGTCTGATTCGTAGTTGGCATTAGAGTGCCACGGGCCGCGATCAGCGGCCCGTGGCACAATTGATTGCCTGATGCGGGATTGAGGATAAGGCGCTCAAGCCGGTAATCCAGTTAAATAGCTGCAAGGTGTCGCCGTGCGAAAACGCGGGACGCAGCAGCGCGGAGGGAAGGGAAGCCGTTGCCTAAGACGATGTTCAGGAAGATCTGGGACTCTCACGTTGTCGAAGAGCCAGAAGGCCGGCCCGCGCTGCTATTCATCGATCTCCATCTCGTGCACGAGGTGACTTCCGCGCAGGCGTTCGAGGGACTAAGACTCGCGGGCCGCAAAGTTCGCCGCCCGGATCTGACCATCGCGACGGCCGATCACAACGTGCCGACAAGCGACCGGCACCTTCCGTTCGCGGACAAGATCGCCAAGCAGCAGCTCGACGTACTCGATAAGAACACGGCAGATTTCGGCATCCGCCTCTACGACATGAACAGCCCGGACCAGGGCATCGTCCATGTGATCGGCCCGGAGCAGGGCTACACCCAGCCCGGAATGACGATCGTATGCGGAGATAGCCATACCGCAACGCATGGTGCTTTTGGCTCGCTGGCCTTCGGCATAGGCACGTCAGAGGTCGAACACGTCCTGGCCTCTCAGTGCGTGGTGCAGGCGCGGCCAAAAACGATGGAGATCCATGTCGATGGAGACCTGCCCGCGGGAACGGGGCCAAAAGACCTGATGCTCCACATCATCAGCCAGATGGGGGTAGCAGGGGCGACCGGCCACGCCGTCGAGTTCACGGGGCCGGCAATCGAGAATATGTCGATGGAAGGCCGGATGACGGTCTGCAACATGACGATCGAAGGCGGCGGGCGCGCCGGCATGATCCGTCCGGACGATACGACCTTTGCCTACGTTGAAGGCAGGAGACACGTTCCGAAGGGCGCCGATTTCGATCGCGCCGTCGAGGAGTGGAAGCTGGTTGCATCAGATGATGGTGCGGAGTTCGATACGCGAATCGTGATAAACGCAGAGGAGATTGAGCCAACGGTCACCTGGGGCACGAATCCCGGCCAGGGCGTTGGGATCACGGGCAGCGTTCCGGACCCGGGCGACTACGAAGACCCGGCGCAGGCGGAGAACGCGGCGCGGGCCCTTGAGTACATGGACCTTCGGCCAGGGACTGCGATACAGGATCTGAAGCTTGACCGCGTGTTCATCGGCTCATGCACGAATGGCCGACTGGAGGACCTGCGCGCCGCGGCCGCGGTGGCGAAGGGCCATCGAGTCGCCGATGGCGTGCGTGCGATGGTGGTGCCCGGCTCCGCGGCGGTGAAGATCCTGGCGGAAAAAGAGGGGCTGGACAAGATATTCAAGGACGCCAATTTTGAGTGGCGCGAGGCCGGCTGCTCGATGTGCCTGGGTATGAATCCAGACATTCTGAGCCCAGGGGAGCGCTGCGCGTCGACGTCCAACCGCAACTTCGAGGGCAGGCAGGGCAAGGGCGGCCGCACGCACCTGGTGAGCCCCGAGATGGCCACTGCGGCAGCCGTCGCCGGCCACTTCGTCGATATTCGGGACTGGGAGTACCGCGACCAGTAGCCATGCCGAGGCGTAATCCCAGTTCGAATCCCAACTCGAATCAAGGCAGAGACCCGCGGCGTCCGATACCGCGACGCGGCGCGGGAAGAGGCGGCGGCCGGGACAGAACCCCTCGAACGCGAGGGCGCGGTATCGGCTACCTGAATCCGTTCGACGTTGGCGGAAGACAGCGTGTCGGGCGCTCGCTCAGGGAGCAAGAGGAGCAGCCGTATCGCTACGACTCCAACGGCCGGCAGATACTGATTATTAAGATAGTCCTGGCGCTCTGGATTATCCTGGCCATCGCGAGCGCGCTGGCCGAGTTCAACGAGCGCAGGGTGCTCGATCGCTGGGCTGATCGCGGGTTCATCGAAGCGCCGGCGGACAAGAGCGTCAACGGGTTGCTGGACTACGCCGCGGAGCAGGGAATTCCTTGTACGCCGGATTCCCAGGACGGTTCGCTGCCGGAGCCGTGCGACCGACTGTTCGACTTCGCCCACGATCTGACCGGCGCTCAGGACCTGGTGTTCGGTTTCTTCTCGGGATTTCTGTTCCTGTTCGTGGTCATATCGGTAATGGTCGCGTCGTTCGCCTATCAGGCGAATCGGAATCTCCTGACTTTGAAGACAGAGGGACAGAAATTTTCCGCCACAGGGGCGATGCTGTGGCTTTTCGTTCCGCTGTTCAACTTCTTCAAAGGCGCCCAGATATTCGGGGAGATCTGGCGGGGCAGCGACCCGGAAGGAAACACTTCCGGCGGGGAGGAGTGGAAATCCCGCTCTTCGAAATGGTGGATCGATGTCTGGTGGTTCACCCTGGCCCTCGTCATAATGCTGAACATCCTTTTCCGCACCCAGTTCTCATCGAACGAAATCGATGCCAGGCTGACGCTGGCCTGGCTGATCATAGTTTCAGACATATTCATGATCGTCCCGGCCGTGCTGGCGCTGAAGTCGATGACGGCGATTCACGAGATGCAAGAGAAGCGGCATGAGATCGTAGGCCCTCACCTGGCGGTACCGCCTGTGAAGGGGCTGAAGCTGTGAGGGAGTAATCGAACAGATGCAGCCATTCGAAAAGATGACAGGCCTGGTGGCGCCAATGGACCGGGCGAACGTTGATACCGATCAGATCATTCCGAAGCAGTTCCTCAAGCGGATTGAGCGGACCGGATTCGGCGAGTTCGCGTTCTTCGACTGGCGGTACCTGGAAGACGGCGCCCCAAATCCCCAGTTCGTGCTCAACGAGGAGCGATACCAGGGCGCAAGCATCCTCGTCGCCGGCCCCAATTTCGGGTCAGGCTCGTCCCGGGAACACGCGCCCTGGGCGCTTGGCGAGTTTGGCTTCAAGGCCCTCATAGCACCGAGCTTTGCCGACATCTTTACGGGCAACTGCTTCCAGAACGGCATGCTTCCGATAGTCCTCACGCAAGACGAAGTCGACACGATGATGGGCAAGGCGCTCCAGCGCACCGGCTACTCGGCAACTGTAGATCTGGAGGCGCAGACAGTAACGGATGACGGCGGCTGGTCGGCGAGCTTCGAGATCGACCCGTTCAGGAAAGAGTCGCTGCTCAAGGGCCTCGACGAGATAGGCCAGACGCTGAAGAAGGAAGACCTGATCGCGGCGTTCGAGGCAACGCACCCGGCGAGGTGGTAGTCGGGGGTCTGATGGCGACGGTTATTGAACGTTGGGCGGCCCCAATGCGCACGGCCCGCCCCCACACGGTAGCCGAGGGGTGCCCCTCCAGAGCCTGGCACCAGCCATGGGGACGAGAGAGGCAAACCCCTCGACTACCGTTAGAGACGCCACACAGGAAGAAGAGAACAAATTGGAAGTAAAGATTGCAGTTCTGGGGGGAGACGGCATCGGCCCTGATGTAACGGCCGAGGCGATGAAGGTGCTGGAGGCCGTAGGCGGCCGCTACGGGCACAGGTTCGTGTGGGGAACCGGCCCCGTCGGCGGCAACGCCATCGACGACTTCGGTGAGGCGCTGCCGAAGGCCACGGAAGACGTGGTCCTGGCGAGCGACGCGGTCCTGTTCGGCGCGGTTGGCGGGCCGCAGTGGGACGACCCGGCGGCAAAGACCCGGCCCGAGGACGGGATTCTGGCGCTGAGAAAATCCCTGGGACTGTTCGCAAACCTGCGCCCCGTGAAGGTATATCCGGAGCTGATCAGCGCCAGCCCGCTGCGGCCCGAGCTGCTGGAGGGCGTTGATCTCATCATCGTGCGCGAGCTGACCGGCGGCCTCTACTTCGGCAAGCCGAAGAAGCGCTGGAACACGTCCCGCGGCCGGCGCGCGGTAGATACGCTGAAATACACGGAGCAGGAGATCGCCCGCGTGTTGCGGGTCGGCTTCGAGCTTGCTCGCAATCGCCGCAAACGGCTGCACTCCCTGGACAAGATGAACGTGCTCGAGTCGTCCCGCCTCTGGCGAGAGGTCGCCATCGAGATAGGCGAGGAGTATCCAGACGTCGAGCTGATCCACATGCTCGCAGACAACGCCGCGATGCAACTGATAGTCAGACCGGCGGAGTTCGACGTCATCGTCGCCGAAAACATGTTCGGCGACATCCTGTCTGACGAGGCGTCCGTGCTCGCCGGGTCGATGGGCATGCTGCCGTCCGCCAGCCTTTCGTCGCTGCCGCGTGCCGACGGGGTGCCCCGCCGCGGCGGCAAGCCGGCGCTCTACGAGCCGATTCACGGGTCGGCGCCGGACATCGCCGGACAGGGCATCGCCAACCCCTGCGCTTCAATCCTGAGCGCGGCGATGATGCTGCGCTGGTCATTCGGCCTGCAGGAAGAGGCGGACGCCATCGAATCTGCGATCGAGGCCGTTCTTACCGAGGGATACCGAACCGCCGAGATCGCCACAGACGGCGGAAAGACGCTCGGCACCATCGCGTTCGGCGACCTGATCGCCGGCCGCGTGGGGTAGGGCGAGGCCCCGCGCATAGTTGGGCGGTACGGCGAGTAAAATCGGGCCGTGAACGTCTCCGGAGAACCGCTTATGCCACCGCTTGATGGGCTGCGCGCCCTGAAGGGCGGCAAGGACGGCGCGGGCGATCAGTCCGACGTCCAGCTCTTCGGATATGCCCGGCAGGCGCTCGCAGCAGGCATGCGGAACCTTCGAGGCGGGTCGCTGCTTGTGCCGGCGTTCATCTGCGACACGGCAGTGGATGTGCTGCCGCCCCTGGGGTTCCCTGTCCGCTTCTACCCGGTCAACGATGACCTGACGCCGGACTGGGATTGGCTGGACGCCAACCGGAGGCCGGATGACACGGCGCTCCTACTGGTCCACTACTTCGGATTTGCGAACGATCTGAACCGGGCGATCGAGTTCTGCCGGTACGCCTCCATGTCACTAGTCGAGGACTGTGCGCACTCGTTCCTGTCGCAGCACGAGGGCCAGCCTCTCGGATCGACGGGCGCGTTCGGGATTTTCAGCTACCGCAAGATTTTGCCACTGAGGACCGGCGCGGGATACTACTCTGCAGGCGGCCTGGAGGTTCCGGAGCCGTTACCAAACCGTTCGAATAGCAACACGTTCGTGTTCCGGCAAGTTCTGAAGTGGGCGCTATTCAAGAGTGGATCAGCCATCATGCGTCGCCAGTTTGCAGGAGCGCTGTCCGATGAAGGCCGGGTGGAACGGGTGACATCAGCGGCGATCGATCCGTTCTCCAGGCGTCTGATGAGCCGGCTTGCGCCACGGGTCACGCAGATTCGCGAGAGGCGCAGGCAGAACTACGAGGGCTTTCTGATCGCGTTGCGCGGAGCGCGCGGAATCTCATTCATGCGGCCTGAGCTGGAAATCGGGGACTGCCCCTGGGCGTTTCCGATTCGTGTCCAGAAGCGGGACGAGCTTCTGGAGGTGCTCCTGGCGGAAGGCATCGGCGCCTGGGCGTGGCCCGTGCTGCCGGACATCCTGCCACAGCAAAGCTTCGTCAACGAGGTGAGGATGGCCCGAGAGAGCCTGCTCCTCCCCGTGCATCAGGACCTTCAGAGGTATCACATCGAGTTCATGGCGGATACCGTTCTCGCATGGGGCGTGGCGAACGGGTAGAACGGTCGGTCTGAGAGCGCGCAGGGTCCGTTGATATGGGAAGAAATCCCGGCATTTTTACTATGGCGATGGCACCTTGCCGTTGTTGTCGCCCCAGAACGTCGAGTGCGGGAAGAAGTCTTCCCATGCCCAGTCGAAGGCCGGGGTGTAGGGCACCTTCTGGATTGCCGCGCCGCGCAATGGCCCGGCCGTTGCGAGACCGCGCTCCACGTCCCAGACCGTGCCGGTCTCGACGTCCGTGGCGACGCCCTGAGCGTCGATCTGGAATGTGAGGACAGCCGGCACTGCGGCGTCCTCGTCGGCGGGTCTGCCGACGCCGTTGCGCAGCAGAACCGAGATGGCGTTCGTCTCATCGTCAACGAAGACGGCAATCGGGAATTCGCCGAGGGTATCGTTCCTGACGCCGACGTTTCCTACTGAAGGGAAGTAGTAGGCGGCCGCGTCATCCTGAATCGAGACGCCAATCACGAAGCGCTCGTTGAAGAGCTGTCTGCGCTGCGGGAACAGGAAGCCGTCCACCTCGCGCTCATCCGCAAGCACCAGAGTGTCCGGATGCTCGGCAATCCAGCTACCCCAGGTTCTCAGCTCGGACGGAATCAGCGTCAGGGACCGGCCCCGCAAATCTCCCGCAATCGACGTGCCCCACGGCTGCGACCAGATACTCTCCGTTTCGTGATCCCACCACGTCATGGCGTTCATGAACAGCGCGCCTTCGTTGCCGAAGGTCAGGGTCCGCCCGTCCAGCCGCCGGTCATGCACGAGACCGGTAAAACAGATCGGTCACCAGGTGATGAGGAGAGGAACGCCTCCGATCGTGTCGTTGACGATCTCCCGGTTCCTGATAAGCCCGATCGGAAACGCCTTCGCATCGCCGTTGACCTCTACGGCTAAAACGAGTTCCTGATCGACGAGGTTGGCCTCTTCCGGACCGACGTACCTCGGCTCGTATACGGGCACTATGACGTCACGCGCGATCAGCTTCCTGTATTCGTCCGGGTTGACGGTCTTCTGACCCGTCGGGTTGAGCAGAGCGAAGGGAGCGGAGAAGTCGTCCTCACGGTCGGGATCAATCGCCGCCAGCTCGGACCCGTCTGCCGAGGCCTCGGCAGACTGCGAATCGTCCGGGTCCACCAGCGCGCCGGGCGCCAGATCGACCGGAGCGCTCTCGCCGCAGGCGACCGCAATAAGACCGAGCAGCGCCGCTGCAGGTAGCAGTAATTTGCGTGTAATGAGTCTGTGCACGATATGAAAGATTCCCAGTAGAAGATACGAGTAGATTACCGGGACCGGCTCCGCTAGCGCTTCCTATCCCCCCACAACCCGGCGCCGGGGAAGAAGTCGTTCCAGGCCCAGTCGAACGAAGACTGGAACGGGATCTTCTGGATGGGCGCGCCGCGCAACGGGCCGCTGAGGGCGAGGCCGCGATGGGGGTCCCAGGTGGAGCCTGTCTCGATGTCAGTGAGCGTTCCATCCGCGTTTTTCTCGAACGTCAGCAGCTCCGGGATCTCGACGTCGTCGTCGGCCGGCGTACCGATGCCGTTCCTGAGCAGCACGGATATCTCGCGGGTCTCCGCGTTCACCACCACGGCAATCGGGAAGTCGCCGAGCGTGTCGTTGCGGACGCCGATCTCCTCGACCGACTTGTAGTAGAAGCCAAGGGCCTGGTCCTGTATCGCCACGCCGATGACGAAGGCGTCGGTGATCATCTGGGGGCCGTACTCGAAACCGCGCTCGTCGACAATGACCAGCGTGTCCGGGTGCATGTTGAGCCACGACTGCCACGTCGTGAACTCGAACGGAATCTGTGTGAGTGACTTGCCCTTGAGCGTCCCTGTGATAGCGGTACCCCAGGGTTGCGACCAGACGCTGGCGGTCTTGTGGTCCCACCAGGTCATGGCGTTCATGAAGAGAACACCCTCGTTGCCGAACGTAAGCACTTTGCCGTCCAGCCGGCGGTCGTGGACCAGGCCGGTAAAGCAGATGGGACACCAGGTAACCAGTACCGGGACACCGCCGATGATGTCGTTGACCATCTCCCGGTTGCGCATCAACCCGATAGGAAATGCCCTTGACTCGCCGTTGATGGAAACGCCCATGACCAGCTCATCCGGGATCAGATCGGCTTCTCCGGTGGTCACATACTCGGGCGTGTAAACGGGGGCCACGGCGTCCGGCGGAGTGTTGCGAAGGTACTCGCGCTCGTCTACGGGCTTATCGGCGTTGAGTGGATTCAATATTGCGAACGGGTCTGTAAAGTCGGTGTCGAAATGGGCCACCGGGAACGGCGTCGGAGTCGGCGCCGCGAATATCCGCTCTGGTGTCGGCGTTGGCGCGGGCGCGTCCGGGTCCGCCGGGGTGGTCTCGACAAACGGGGTGGGGACGGGCGTGCCGGCCGGCTCGGGAGCCGCAGTCGGCGTCGCTGTAGGCGGCGGCGCGGTAGATGTGATGATCCCATCTGCCGCCGAGGAGCATGCGATAGCGGCGATAGCCAGAGTCGCGCCAATAGAAGCGCGGAGCCCGAACAGCCGTATGATCATCGGTCCCGGCCCAACTCTATGACCTCACCTAACCCGGTCAGCCCTGCCTCGCCCCAAACCGCGGTTTCCGGGAAGAAGTCTGCCCATGCCCAGTCGAACGACGTTATGTACGGCACCTGCTGCAGGACGGCGCCTCTCAGCGGTCCTTCCAGCGCCAGTCCGCGTTCGACCTCCCATATGGTCCCCGTCTCCAGATCCCTCATGCGCTCATCGCCCGCTGTCTCAAACGTGAACAGGTCCGGCACTGTGGCTGTTTTGTCGGCGGGTGTGCCCGTGGTCTGCCTGAGGAACACCCGTACTTTTCGGGTATCGGGGTCCGTTATCACGACTATCGGATTCTCCCCAACGTTGTGATTGAGCACGGTGGTCTCAAGGAGTGAGTTGACGTAGTACGAGCTGGCGTCCTCTTTAATCGATACGCCAATCACATAGTCGTAGGGAATGAGATCGGGGAGAAAGACTTTTCCGCGTTCGTCTTCCACTACCGTTGTGTCGGGATGCGCTTCCAGCCACGCGCCCCAGGTGTCCAGCGAGAAGGGCAGCAGCGTGAGCGCGGACCCTTTGAGATCGCCCGTGATGGCCGTCCCCCAGGGCTGCGCCCAGATGCTCTTCGTCTCGTGGTCCCAGAATGTCAGGGCGTTCATGAACAATGCGCCCTGGTTGCCAAACGTCTTCAGGGTCCCGTCGAGCCGACGGTCGTGGACGAGGCCTGTGAAGCATACCGGGCACCACGAAACCAGAATGGGCACGCCGCCCACGACGTCGTTGGCGATCTCCCTGAACTGCATCAGGCGGTGGGGATAGGCGCGCGCTTCACCGTTGATCTCAACCCCCAGCACCAACTCCTCGGGGAGCAGGTCCACCTGGTCTGCCCTCACTATTTTCGGGTCGTAGATGGGGGCGATGTTGTCGACGTCGGTCTGCGCGCGATATTCGTCGGGGTCGATGTCGCGTGCGCCGGACGGGGTGAGTTTCTCAAACGGCGCGGTGAACTTCTCGTCCAGGATGCCAAGTGGAGTCGCGGTGGGGCGCGGCGGCGCGGGAGTTGGCGGCACGGGCGACGCGGTAGGTATCGCCGTAGCCGCGGACGAACAGGCAACGGCGACCAGAGCGGTCATCGCGGCAATCGTGGCCGCGCCGCGGCGGCGATTCTTAGGCGGCAGCGTTAATCTCATCAGTACATTTGATGGCGCGCAGCCGTATTAGTTGCTCAGGATGCCTTATCAATTACGTGCTCGTGGCCATCCAGGCCGTGTCAGTCCCTTGACAGAGTGCCCGCTCGGGTCGATTGTGGCCCTGCCCAGGGCCAAACAAACCAGTCCCGGAGCATCTGCATGAGCCCGTCGATATCCCGTTCCGACCTCGATGCCGCCCTGCCGGACGTTACCAGCACGCTCCGTTTTCCCGACCTGTCGGGACCCGTGGAGGTGTTCCGGGACGAGTGGGGCATACCGCATATCAAGGCCGAGAGCGAGCGCGACCTCTTTTTCGCGCAGGGATTCGTGACAGCCCAGGACCGGCTGTGGCACATGGATGCTGACAGGCACAGGGCGCTCGGGCGCTGGTCGGAGTGGGTCGGCGAGTCGGGTGTCAATCGAGACCGGCTGCTGCGGTCGGCCGGGATGGGGCGCATCGCGAAGCTCGACTACGAGGCGGCGTCGCCAGAAGCGAAGGCGATGGTGGACGCCTATGCCGCCGGAGTGAACGCCTATGTCGATACAGCGGACGTGCTGCCGGTGGAGTACACCCTGCTGGATGAGCGCCCGGAGCCATGGGAGAACTGGCACTGCCTGACCGTCTACAAGATGCGCAACACGTTGCTCGGAACGTTCGAGGCGAAGTTGCTTCGGACAAGGCTCGCCGGCCTGATCGGGCCGGAGAAGCTGGCCGATCTGATCACCGGCTATCCGCAGGGAGCCCTGCTGACAGTCCCGCCGGGCGCAGTCTATGAAGGGCCGCCGGTAGACGGGCTGGACGATCTGATCAAAGCGGCCAGCGAGGCGAACTGGCTGAACGAGACCGACGCGGGGTCGAACGGGTGGGCGATATCGGGCGATCTGACAGCTTCAGGCCTGCCGCTTGTGGGCGGCGATTCCCACCGCGCGCTCGACACGCCCAGCGTCTACTACCAGATCCATCTCTCGTGTCCGGAGTTCACAGTAATCGGCCACTCGGTCCCGGGCTTCCCGGGAGCGCTTCACTTCTGCCACAACGAGTACGTGGCGTGGGGAATGACCCACGGCGGCGCCGATACGCAGGACCTGTTCCTTGAGCGCTTCCGGGAGAGCGGGGCGGGCCGCGAGTATGAGTTCAAAGGGGAGTGGCGGCCCGCCGAGGTGTGGCGCGAGACGCTGAAGGTTCGCGGCGGGCAGGACGTCGAGATCGAAGTTACCTCGACACACCACGGCCCGGTCATCGCCGGCGACCCGGCCGAGGGCAGGGGAGTGACAATCGGTGACCCCGGACTCGACCCCGGCATGAAGTGGGTCGACTCGGCGCGCGACGCGATGCAGGCAAAATCGGTCCCTGAGCTGCACGAGGCGTTCAGCGAGTGGGTGGACCGGGTGAACAACTACGCCGTCGCCGATGTGCATGGCAACTTCGGGTATCTCCACGAAGGGAAGATTCCGATCAGGGGCGAATCGAACGGCTGGCGGGCAGTGCCGGGCTGGAGCGGCGAGCACGAGTGGCAGGGATACATCCCGCATTCCGAGCTGCCGAACGCGATTAACCCACCCGAGGGATACGCCGTGACCTGCAACCAGCGCGTCGTTGGCCACGAGTATCCGTACTTCGTCGGCCTCTACTTCTCGGCCCCGCACCGGGCGGAGCGGATCATCACCCGAATCAAGGAGATGACTCCTCGTTCCGCGACCGTCGATGACATGGCCCGCATCCACGCCGAGCGCATATCCAATCCGGCAAACCTGGTTAAAGACGCCCTCTGCGCGGTGGAGCCGCGGGACGATGCTTCGAAGGCTGCGCAGGTCGTGTTGCGCGCCTGGGATGGATCGATGGACCGAGAGCAGGCCGCACCGTGTGTCTACGCGGTCGCGCGCTCATTCATTACCGAATGGCAGACTGAACATGTTTTCGGCGATAGCGCGCGCCTGTTCGACGATGGCGTCGCAGGCGCCGATGCGCACCGCAGGCTCGTCGTTCAGGCGTGGCTGAAGGCGCTCGAAAACGGCGACGACGGCGTATGGCCGGACGGCCACGACTGGCCCGGCATCCTGGCGGCCGCGCTGCAGAAGGCTGTGGCGGTGCTGACGGAGAGGCTGGGCGCCGACATGCCGTCGTGGAAGTGGGGCGACATCCACTTCACCGCGCCTGTACATCCGCTTTCGGAAGTCTTTCCGAAAATGGCCGAACTGCTGGACCCGCCGTCTGTGCCCGCACACGGCGATGGCGATACGCCACTGGCTGGCAGCCACCTGCTGAAGTTGCCGTACACGGTTACCGGACTTTCCGTGAACCGGTACATCTTCGACCCTTCGGACTGGACCAACTCCAGGTGGATCACGCCGCTCGGCTCCTCCGGCAATCCGGGCAGCCCGCACTATGCCGACCAGGCGGAGATGTGGTCGAACGTGGAGTACATACCCCAGCTCTGGGATTGGGACGAGATCGCCGATCGCGCCGCGACGAAACAGCGGCTCGAGCCTGTGTAAAACAGGTCCGTGAGGCTGGCGCGTTAACCTCGATTCTTCGCCTCGCGGACGGTTGGGTATAAGGACCCAGCAGTATATGGCTGATATCGTTGTGATATGTAAAGAAACAGACGATAAACATAATATCTATGTCGGTAACAAATCTTATGTTGTGATATAACTCCCACGATGTGAAGGAAATCACAAATTTGATCGCGTATAATGGGGTCACGAGCGATGGAAAGCATTCGGGCATGGCCTGGAAGCGCTCGCCCGCTGGTCTGAAAAGCGTTGAAGGAGGATGGCATGGTTCGACTGCACGTACTTTTCCATGCCTGGCACGAGCCTTGTGCCGGCCCGGAGTGGCAACATAGTTGACCGCCAGTCCGGGCTCATCGACCTCCAGAGTCCGCAACGCTGAACACACAGAGGGCTGAAAGCCGAAAATACACGGCAGCCCCACTGATCAAAAGACCAGAACTAGCGGACCGGGAGCCGGCGGGAAAGCCGCCGGAAATCAGAAGGGACCGGCAACTACACCGGTCCCTTTCGTTTGCCATTCGCTGGTAGCTTACTCGGCCGCCTTACTATCTCAAAACACGTTTACGAGCGCGGGTGTGAGAGTGGGATGCTCCCTCACCCCAACCCTCTCTCACCGGGAGAGGGGTTTTTGGATGTTTTCTCATTGATACTGGCGCTCGTCTTCAACCGTTCGGATATCGCGGGCCGGGAATTGCTTGTACGGGTACTTCTCGAACTTCGACTCGTCCAAGTCGATGCCGATGCCCGGTTCGGTCGGCAGTTCGATGTACCCGCCGTCCGGCCGGATCGGGTTTTTCGAGATGTCCTGCGAGAAAGCCTCGACGTGAACCATGTACTCGTAGATCAGGAAGTTGGGCATCACCGCCGAAGCCTGAATCGCCGCGGCGGCACCTACCGATGTGCTGTTCCATCCGTGGGGGGAGACGGCGATCTGGAACGGCTCGGCCATCGAGGCGATCTGAGTCAGCTCGAGTATTCCGCCGCAGTTGCAGATGTCCGGGTTCAGGATGTCTGCCGCACGCTCCACACAGACCTGCCGGAACTCTTCCTTTCCGTATAGCGCCTCGCCCGTGACGATGGGGATGTTGACGGCGTCACGGACCTCGCGCATGCCCGCCAGGTTGTGCGCCGGGACCGGCTCCTCGAACCAGTACGGCCGCGCCGCCTCCATCATCTTGCCCACCCGGATAGCGTTCATTGGCGCCAGACGGCGGTGGACCTCAACCAGCAGCTCGATATGCGGCCCAACGGCTTCCCTTATGGCGTTGACGACCGCCGCGGCCTGCTCAAGCTCCGCGTGATCGACGTATGGCCGCCAGGGACCGGGGAAGGGGTCGAACTTCATTGCCGTGAAGCCGCGGTCGACGATCGACACGGCCGCCTTCGCATACTCATCGGGCGTTGAGCCACCGCTCCAGCCGTTCGCGTAGACGCGAATGCGTGGCCGGACCGGCCCGCCAAGCAGGTTGTATACCGGCTGATCCATCGCCTTTCCGGCAATGTCCCAGAGCGCGATCTCGATGCCGCTTACGGCGCACCAGAAGTCCATGGCGCTGCGCTTGGTCGCGAAATCCTCGTACGCCCAGCGCATGAAGTGGCGTATGTGCATTGGATCGCGGCCGATCAGGTAGCGGGTGAGCTGCTCGATATGCGCCACGACGGTCATATCGCGATCTGACTGCGTATAGCTTTCACCCCAGCCGTGAATGCCCTCATCGGTCTCGATCTTCACGAATAGAAGGTTTTTTCCAACGCCGGGGTGAAGGAGATGCGGGGTAACGCCGGTGATCTTCATGGGGTTCTCCGTCTCTGCCGATCAGGTGAGGTGGATGAATCGCCCGCACCGCGGACCACATCAAACGAACCGGGAGCTATAGACGAAATTGAGTCCGCGCATCTTATCCCCGATAAAGCCGTTGCGGAAACAACCGGTTTCGGGACGCGCTGCTGTAGCCAGGTCAGGATATTTATAATCGAGGGAGTCACGAACATGCCGCGGAGCCAGAACCGGCGGCCGGTGCTGAGGGAGAAATTCGCGAACAAGTGTTGCACGTAAACAAGCTGCTCATATCCGAACTCCTCACTCACGCGCTCGAATCGGATCCGAACGAGTGCTGCGGATTCCTTTTCGGCAAGGACGGCGTTGCGACGGAAACCCGCCGCATGGATAACGTCCACGACGACAAGCTGACCCGGTTCTTCATGGACTACCGGGAAGTGGAGAAGGTCCAGAGAGACGCCGATGCGCTTGGCCAGGACCTCCTTGCCATCTACCACTCGCACACCTATACGCACGGCTACCCATCGGAGACAGACATAGAGACGGCCATTGAGACAGGCTGGGTGCCTTACCACTACATCGTCATCTCCCTCGTCGAAAAGACACGTCCGGTGGTACGGGCTTTCTGGATTACCGAAGACGCGCAGGTAACGGAAGTATTTCTCGAAACCGGCTAATCAGTCAGGCTGGCTCATCACGCCGGGGACCGGATCGCGAGGACGCGATCAGAGGAACGGCCAGGGAACGTTTCTATCCGGGTCCAGCATTGGGAACACGGGATCCTGGACCACCCGCTCCACCCTGGCCTGGAGCTGTTCGACCTCCTCGTCGGAAAGCAGCTCCCGGAGCCTTGCGCCGAGTGGCGCGCCGACGCCAAGCGCCGGGCCAAGCTCTTTCAGGTCGTCGATAAGGGCGTCCGAGATCGGCTTCCCGCAGAACTCCCACATCACGGTGCGCAGGCGGGCATGCGGATTGAAGGTCAGACCGTGGTCGATGGCCCACAGCCGGTCGTCGTCGTCGAGCAAGACCGCGCCGCCTTTGCGGTCGGCATTGTTCGTGATGATGTCGAAGAGGGCTATCGCTTCGAACCGCTCCAGGTGATCGTCCCGCATGCTGAAGTAGTTGGCGTCCGGCTGGCCGTCGATGAACAGCTGAACGCTGCCAATGCCGTGCGGCCCGTCGCGAATGACCGTTGGCGGAATCCTTGGCCATCGCAGTCCGACGCCCAGTTCATAGGCCGCCGTTTCGCGGCGATATAGAGTCTGGCGCGGGAAGTCACGGAGCGGCCGTTCGCCTGCGGTTGGTTTGTATATGGCGAGAACCGGCTCACCGCCGCCGTCCGGCTGCAGCCTGACGATGAATACGTAGTTCGAGCCCTCGGGGTGCAGGCCGAGCCCGTCGATTTCCGCAGTTCGCAGCAGTTGAAGGGTCTCACCCAGGGATAGTTCGCTGGCAGAGTTGCCGCCGGTCCCATCGGTCATAAGTCAGGCCGGCCTCAGGCCAGCTCGAAATCGCCCTTGTGATGGCCGTTCGTCTTCGGGCAGACGTGGCCACCCGGATCTTTCGGCCCGCCGCAAAGCTCGCAACGCGGCCGGCCCTTCGAGACGGCTTCCAGGGCCGCCTCCGACAGGCCCGTTGCCACTTCCCTGGTGAACGAGAACTGGACCGTCGTGGCCGGCTCTTCGTTATCGTCCTCGGCCTCGGAGTCCGGATCCGTCGCCTCCACCGTGAATACGTCGGAGCGCAGATCATGCCGGATGCGCATCTCCGATGCCTTGAATTCGGACTTTCCGGGCGTAGGCGGCGCAGGATATTCGGGTTCGTATGGAGTCGGCGATGAGGGCGGCTCTTCCACGGTAATGAACTGCTTGATCGCCAGGCCGATCTGGAACATCTGCTCCTTCTCCATCCAAATCACTGCCTCGCCACGCGGGCTTGCCACCGTGATCTTGAATGTCCGCTGGCCGGGCTCGCCAACATCCGTAGCTTCCACGGTGTCAACGAGTCCGAGGTCGAGCCGATCGTCTTCCATGAGGGGCGTCTTAGCTCCTGGCCATAGGGCCCTGAAATTCCCTCCGGCGCAAGTGCAGCACTAGATTCATCTTTCCGGGCCGCAATGTGGTGATTCTATATGTCTCATGGCGGTGTGCTATCCGCTATAGACGTGGCAGGACCTCACGGCCGGCCACTTCGATCTGCTCTGAGATCCGCTCGGCCGGAGCGAGCCAGCTCAGGAGTATGTCCTGCGCCCCCGCCTCCTCGAACGCCTTGAGCTGCTCGACGCACTCATCCGGTGTGCCCAGAAGGCAGTAACGCTCGGCCAGCTCGGAGTAGTCGCCGTCGTAGTTGTAGCCGGCTTCAAGACCCGCGGTGGCCGTGGCAACGGCCTCTTCTCGCGAATCCCCCATGGCGGTCATCAAGTGCAGCCCCCATCCGAAGCCGTCCGCGCTTCTTCCCGCCTCTTCAAGCATGTTGCCGAGCGTCTCGAAGGAGCGGGCGTAATGCGACGGCCGGAAGAGGTATGGGAGCCAGCCATCGCCGTACTTCACCGCGCGCCTCATCCCCGGTTCGGCGCGGCCGCCCACCCACAGTGGCGGACCTCCCGCCTGTGGCGAGGACGGGTAGAGGGTGATGCCATTGCACGAGAAGAAGCGGCCCGCATGTGTTACGTCCTCCTCGGACCAGAGCCGTTTCATCAACTCGAGCGACTCGTTGGTCCGGGCGCCGCGCTCCCTGGTGGGAATATCCAGAGCGTCCCATTCGCCCGGGAACTCGCCTCCGACACCGAGTCCGAAGGTGAGGCGGCCGCCGGATGCGGCGTCGACGATAGTCGCCTCTTTCGCAAGCATTACCGGATGGTGCAGCGGCACGATCACAACCGAGGTGAGGAGCCTGACGCGGCTGGTCGCGCCGGCCGCGGTGGCGAGGGCCGAGAGCGCGATCTGCGTGGCGCCGGGCCGATTGTCCCGGAAGACGTGCTCGCCGGCGCCGACGAAATCGAAGCCGGTGTCTTCTGAGAGGCGGGCGTGCTGCGCCGTCTGTAGCGGATCTGCGAGGTTGGAGCCGATTCGGAGTGTCAATTTTATCCTGGCACTGAGAAGGGTCGGTCAAATCAGTGGGATGTGAAGTATCGCACTCGCGGGCTGCTGAGGGTTGCTCAGGGTTATCAGGGCGCGCCCGTGCTAAAATTCTCCCTGTACAGGCGATGTGGCCTCTTCGGAGTCCACGATGCGGAGACGAGTAGCCCGGTTATGCCGATGAGCGAGCCTGGTCTGGTGCGAGCAGGCGCGGAGCACCCGGGTGAAGATCCCTCCGAAGCCGCCAGCCGAACTCCCGAGGGGCCCGCTAATGGACCGCCGGGACAGTAGACCTGGACGGGTAAGCGGCCCGTTATCACCGCTGAGGCATGAACACGTGCCTCGCAGAGCGTTCCCGATGCCGCATCGGGAGAACTCAGGGTGGTACCGCGGAGTTGAATGACCCGTCCCTGTGAGGACGGGTTTTTTGTTGTCCGTGATGTGGCCGCCGGGGAGTTGTCGAAATATGACCGGAATAGAGCTTTACGACACGACGCTGCGGGATGGCGCCCAGATGGAAGGCATCTCCATCTCAGTAGACGACAAGCTGGCCATCGCAAAGCGGCTCGATGAGATCGGGTTCCACTACATCGAAGGTGGATACGCAGGCGCCAACCCGAAGGAAGATGAGTTCTTCCGCCGGGTCCGCGAGCTGGACCTGAATCAGGCCAGGATCACAGCGTTCGGGAACACCCGGCGCGCCGATGTCCGGCCCGAGGACGACACGACTTTGAAGGCCTTGCTCGCTTCGGAAGCGCAGGTCGTGACGCTTGTCGGCAAAGCCTCGGAAATGCAGGTCCGGGACGTGCTGGAGACCTCGCTCGAAGAGAACCTGGCGATGATCGCCGACTCGGTCGAGTACGTGAAGGCAGCGGGCCGGACGGTCTTCTTCGACGCCGAGCATTTCTTCGATGGCTACAAGCAGAACCCGGACTACGCCCTGCAGGCGGTACGGGTAGCGGCCGGACATGGCGCCGAGACGGTGATTCTGTGCGACACGAACGGCGGGACGATGCCCGGCGAAATCAAACCCATCGTGGAAGCAGTGAAGGCCGCGGTGGACGTGAAGCTGGGCATCCACACGCACAACGACACCGACACCGCCGTGGCGTCCGCGCTGGCGGCTGTAGAAGGTGGCGTCCTACAGGTACAGGGCTGCGTGAACGGCTACGGCGAGCGCACCGGCAACGCCAACCTGATAAGCGTCGCCGCAAACCTGAAGCTCAAGCTGGGCCAGGACGTGATCACAGACGAGCAGCTGGCGAGCCTCACCGAGCTTTCCAACTTCGTCGCCGAGGTGGTCAACATGCCGCCCCACGCCTACCAGGCATACGTCGGCCTGAACGCCTTCAGCCACAAGGGCGGCCTTCACTCCGCGGCCGTGCAGAAGGTCGAAGAGGCCTACCAGCACATCAAACCGAATCTGGTCGGAAACTCGAAGGGATTCGTGGTCTCCGAGCTGGCAGGGCGGGGGACGGTGCTGCAACGGGTCCGGGAACTCGGATTCGGCGACGACCTGACGAAAGAAGACGCCCGCAATATAGTCAATTTGGTCAAAGAGAAAGAAAACGAGGGGTTTCAGTACGAGCGGGCGGCGGCGTCGTTCGATTTGATGATCCGACGGAGCCTCCCCAACTACGAGCCGCCGTTCGAACTCGTTGATTTCCGGGTGCTCGTCGAAAATCGCGGCCACGGCCGGGCCGCCGACGGCTCACAGGTGACGTCCGAGGCCACCGTGAAAGTCCGCGTCGGAGAAGAGACGCTCCACACTGCGTCCGAGGGGAACGGTCCGGTAAACGCGCTTGACCAGGCCCTGCGCAAGGCGCTCCTGCAGACCTATCCGAAGCTCGAAGTGGTGCGCCTGACCGACTACAAGGTCAGGGTCGTATCGGCCGGAACCGACACCAGCGCCACCGTTCGAGTGGTCATCGAGACTTCAGACGGCACGGAAACGTGGCAAACCGTGGGCGCATCGCCGAACGTCCTCGAGGCAAGCTGGCTGGCGCTGGCCGACAGCATGGAGTACTGGCTGGTCCGCCACGCGGAAGAGAACGGGTTCGGTTAGGCCGTTTCAGCCCGTTTACCCGTGCCGCTCGCCGAGTAGCGACCGCCGGATACGGTCGAGGAGAGAGCGCCTGCCGGGCTGGATGTTGCTCGCGAGAAACCCGACGATCTCGGGTGCCCCGACGATGACCGGCCTGCGCCATGCCCTGAGCCTTTTCATGGTTGCAGGCGTCTCATCGTAGGCCGTGTCGAACGTTGTGAACGCGGACCAGGTGGGAAGAAA
Organism: Chloroflexota bacterium; assembly: GCA_022567135.1. Lineage (GTDB taxonomy): Bacteria > Chloroflexota > Dehalococcoidia > Lucifugimonadales > Lucifugimonadaceae > UBA1151. The sequence goes on along the minus strand of JADFHP010000002.1, from coordinate 13,545 downwards.
ACCGCCGGTCTCGGCTACGTCGGACACGACTACGTTGCCTCCCGCCTCTTTCACCATCAGCATCCCGCCGGCGTAATCCCACGCCGCCGCCGGGCTGCCGATCAGCGCCTGGGCCCTCCCCGAAGCCACCATGAGGAGATCGTAGCAAAGGCTTCCGGTGACCCGCGGCTCGCCCAGTGACCGGCCAAGCTCTCTCCCTACCGTGAACATACGGGTGAGGCCTATCGGAATCATCGTAACCCGGCCGTGCTGCGGCGTGGAACCCGAAAGCGGGCCCTTGACATAGATACGCTCATCACCCATCCATGCGCCGCCGCCGGTACGGGCGTGGAAGAGTACGCGGCCGGCCTCGTTCGGCCACGGCAAGTACAAGGCGGCCGCGACCGGGCTCCCCCTGTACAGCGCGGCGATGGACACGACGTACGTGGGCAGCGCGTTCACGAAATTCGTGGTGCCGTCGATGGGATCGACCGCCCATACGAAATCGGGCGCGGGCGGCTCCGTTGCCGGCGGATCCTCTTCGCCCAAAACTTGATGATCTGGGAATCGTTCCGCGATCAGCTCCGCAATAATGCGCTGGCTCTCGCGGTCTGCGTCCGAGACCAGGCTGCGAGTTGCGTCATCCTTCTCCTCGACGGTGAGAACGCCGCCGAATTTACCGGCCACGTATGCGCCCGCCCGCTCCGCGGCGGCGATAGCGGCGCTTTCCAGTTCCGAAAGCAACTGCTCGTCGAGATCGATCTGTTGCAGGAGCGGCGTGAAATCAGGCGGTTGAATCAACCCGCGTATCCTCTCGCAGTCGTATCAGTTAATTGAACGAGCGGTTCTGGGACTAATCGGTTCAGCGTGCAAGTACCGTTCAAGTATCGGATCATGGAACGGCCAGAGCCATTCGCTTACAATCGTGGCAGGCGCGATGCGTCTGATTCGTGCAGACGCCTCGCAGCCGGGCGGCCGCATCATAAAGGAATATGGCTGCGAGGCCGTAGCCGGTCTGCATCCCTCTTCCGAAGGAAACGATGGCAACATACGGACCCCATAAGTTAACTAGGGACAAGGGACTCATGTCTCGGATGTACCTGACGATGTTCCTGATGGGCATCCTGTACGCCGCATTCGTTCTGATTCTCTGGTCTTCAGGAGTCGGCATCATCTTCGTCGGGATAATCGCCGGAGTCATTCTGGCGATTCAGTATTTCATGTCTGAAAAGCTGGTTCTCAGATCGACCGGCGCCAGAGAGGTGACCAGGGAGCAGGAACCGGAGCTTTATGCGATGGTCGAGCGGCTGGCCGAGACGGCCGGGTTGCCGATGCCCAAGCTGGCGATCATCGATTCGCCGGTGCCCAATGCGTTTGCAACCGGGCGCAATCCCCAGCACGCCCTCGTCGTGGTGACCACGGGTATCAGGCAGCGGCTGACCGACCGTGAGCTGAACGCGGTGCTTGCGCACGAACTCGCCCACGTGACGAATCGGGACATGCGGATGATGGCGATTGCCAGCTTCTTCGTCACGGTGGCCAGTTTCTTGATGCAGATGTTCATGTGGCGCATGATGTTCGGCGGGATGTTCGGCGGGCACCGAGGCAACCAGGGAGGCGCAATCATGGGCATCTTCCTGGTAACCATCCTTGTCTATTTCATTGGGTCGATTCTGATGAAGTCGCTCAGCAGGTACCGCGAGTTCGGCGCAGATCACGGCGGCGCCGAGTTGACCGGCGACCCGGGTGCCCTCGCTTCGGCTCTAGAGAAGATCAGCGGCTCACTCGCCAGGATCCCGTCTGATGACCTGAGGAAGCTCTCCACAGCAAACGCCTTTATGATCATTCCGGCGCTACGCGGCGACAGAATGGGCAAGCTGCTCTCCACACACCCGGCCGTTGAAGACAGAGTGGCGCGACTCCGCGCGATGGAGCGCGAGATGCCGACATTCCTGAGATGATGGCAAGACAGAGGTAACGATGAGTCTCTTTGGTAGGAAATCGGGACCGGTGGACGATTGGGAGGTCATGAGGACCATCCTGCGCGCCGAGACACAACTTCATGGCGAGCACGAGATATCGCCGTCGCGCCGCGCGGGTCTTCTTTACCGGCCCGACGAGAACAACGAATTTCTCCAGGGACTTGATCGGGAGTTGATCCACATCCTCAACGAGGGAGATGGCGCGACGAAGACCGCCGGCCAGATCGAGACGGACGATCACGGTACGAGCTGGGTCGTGCTGGACGATGGGAACTTCGAAGACCTGGTCAGCTCCCTGTACACCGTGGGCAACGCGATGGTCCACAACGATGCAGGCCCGCTTCGGATTGCGGCCGTCTTCGAGTTCTACCGCGGCGGCGGCCTGGACTCCGACGAGAACGACTGGGCACCCGGGACGATCGGCTACTGGGTGTACAGGTATGACAGGCAACGCTTCTACCCGTTTGTTCCCGAAGGCGAAGAAGAACGCAACCGGCCTGGCGAGATGCAGATCAGCCGCTTGATGCGCCGCGCCAACGTCACCGTAGAGAAAGAACTCGAAGAGTGGCGGCCCATCTGGGGCATTCCGTTCTAAGTTCGCAATTCGGCCGAATCGGCCAGTGAAAACAGTCCGCACGCAAATCCGCTCGTGACGCCCCTGAATCAGGCTCAGCCGCTAATCGCGCTTCTTTCCGTTGGCGATGAACAAACATTGGCGACGTCTCGCGCAATAGAGTCGGCCGGTGGCCGCGTGGCTGTATTAGGCGGTGGAGAAAGCCTGCCGACGGACGCGGCCGGGCTATGCGTATCCGGAAGCGGCCCGTTCGGCGCGTCAGGAGAGGCTGTGCCCCCGGCCCTGACGAACGCGCTCGACGCCGGCATCCCGGTATTGTGCGTTGATGCCGGCATGCAGGCCCTGAACATCGCCCTGGGCGGAGGCTCGCCGGTCCCGGTTGCCGGCCACTCCCGCCCTGCCAATGGAGAATCATCTCCCGTTCGCCACGGAATCTTCATGGCGCTGGGCAGCAAGCTGGCCGAGACGATAGGGGGCGCAGGGTCGGTGACGGCCTCCGGCGATCACACCCACGGCGTTACCAGGGCGCTGCAGGCGCCCGGCACGCTCGCATGCGCATATGCGCTGGAAGACGGCGTGCTGGAGGCCATCGAAGTGCCGGGACCGGGATGGGTGATCGGCGTCCAATGGCGCGCCCAGGCGCTCGACGAGCAGCCTTCGGGCTTCGACAACCTGTTCTACGCGCTCGTCGGGATCTCGTCTGAGCGTTAGCCGGCGCCCATTAGCAAGTCGTCCTACCTCGGTCTCCCATCAATTTCCCGCTGGTTCCCTCTGGCCCTCCAGACGCCGTCCGCAAATGGCGAAATCGACAAATCGGCCCCTCGAACCCCTCGCGCGACTGCGTGCGCGGGCGCACGCGATGATTTTCCGCCGTTGAAGCATTGAGGCTGAACTCGAAAAACGGTATAATTTCTTCATTCCCCGGTAGTTTGTTTGCCTATGGCGCGCGCGCGAGGCAAAACCGGCTGCCATCCCATGCCGAGACCGCCTGCCCAAAGGGCCTTTATTGAGAGGGCATTCATGACCACAACGGACATTGGTGAGATTCGTCCGGTTCGCATCGACGAGGAGATGCGGACTTCGTATCTGGATTACGCCATGAGTGTCATCGTCTCCAGGGCGCTTCCGGACGTGCGGGACGGTCTGAAGCCAGTACAGCGCCGGATTTTGTACGCGATGCAGGAACTGGGCATGCGCCCAACGTCCTCGTTCAAGAAGAGCGCCCGTCTTGTCGGCGAGGTGCTAGGCAAGTATCACCCGCACGGCGACTCGCCGGTATATGAGGCGATGGTCCGGATGGCGCAGGATTTCTCGTTGCGCTACACGCTCGTTGCCGGCCAGGGCAACTTTGGCAGCGTAGATGGAGACCCGCCGGCCGCAATGCGGTACACGGAGGCGCGCCTGGCACGCATCTCCGACGAGATGCTCAGCGACATCGATCGCGAAACGGTGGACTGGGCGGACAACTTCGACGCCTCGCTCAAGGAGCCGACCATTCTGCCCGCCACGCTTCCGAACCTCCTGGTCAACGGTGCGTCCGGCATCGCGGTTGGAATGGCGACGAACATCCCTCCGCACAACCTCACCGAGATCTGCAACGCGGTGGTGCATCTGATTGCGCATCCGGACGCCACCCTCGACGACTTGATGAAGCACGTTACGGGTCCCGACTTTCCCACCGGCGCCCACATCTGGGGCCGGGAGGGTGTCCGCAATGCCTACGCGACCGGAAGGGGCCGCATCGTGCTGCAGGCCACCCACGAGTTCGAAGAGGTGCAACGCGGCGGCGACAGGGTCCGCATCATATTTACGGAAATCCCGTACCAGGTGAATAAGGCCACCCTCGTCGCGAAGATTGCCGACCTGGCGAAGACGAAGAAGATCGATGGCATCGCCGAGGTCCGCGACGAGTCAGACCGCAAGGGAATGCGGATAGTGGTCGAACTCCGCCGCGCCGCCGCCCCCAACGTGGTCCTGAACCAGCTCTACAAGAGCACATCGCTGCGCTCGGCTTTCTCCGCCAACATGGTGGCGCTCGTCGACCGCATGCCCCAGACACTTACGTTGAAAGCCATTCTGCGCCACTTCATCGATTTCCGGCGGGAGATCGTGACCAGAAGAGCGCAGTTCGATCTGCGGAAGGCGCAGGCGAGGCTTCACATCCTGGAAGGCCTGAGAATAGCGGTTGACAATATTGAAAGGGTGATCGCGCTGATCCGGGCTTCGGCAGACGTCGAGGAAGCCCGCGCCGCGTTGATCACCGCGTTCGACCTGAGCGAGATCCAGTCTCAGGCCATTCTGGACATGCAGCTGCGCCGCCTGGCCGCACTCGAACAGGAGAAGATCGAGAACGAGTATCAGGATCTGCTCAAGCTGGTGTCTGAACTAGAAGCGCTGCTCGCCGACCCGACGAAGATCCTCGGCGCGGTCCGGACAGAGATGAACGCGCTCAAGCGGAAGTTCGGCGACGAACGCCGGACCGAGGTCCACGAGGAAGAACTGGGCGAGTGGCGGCGTGAGGACACGGAGCCACACGAAGAAGTGGTCATCACGCTGTCCAGGGCCGGCTACGTGAAGCGGATCCCTTCCAGCACGTACCGGCGTCAGCACCGCGGCGGCAAAGGCGTCAAGGGTCAGCGCATGAGCCGGGAAGACGATGTCATCCCGTTCCTGCAGGTGGCCGATACGCATGATGTGTTGCTCTTCTTCACGAACAAGGGCAGAGTGTTCAACACTCGGGTGTTCGACCTCCCGCCCGATGCCACGCGCGCCTCGCGCGGCACCCTGGTCCAGAACATCATCAACCTTGAGGCAGGCGAAAAGGTGCAGGCGCTGGTGGCCGCATCCGACCTGCTGGAAGACGCGTACCTCGTGATGTGCACCGAGGCAGGCCAGGTCAAGCGGATGCATCTCTCTATGCTGGCAAACCTGAGGAGCTCGGGACTGAACGCCATGAATCTGCGGCCGGGTGATTCGCTGATCTCGGTGGTGCTCGCACAGGAGCCGGACGACATCGTCATAGTCACCAGAAACGGAATGTCCATCAGGTTCCCCAGCACGGGCATACGCCCCCGGCAGCGCGCCGCGGGTGGGATGAAGGGAATCCAGCTTGCCAGCAGGGACCGGGTCGCGGCAATGGACGTCGTTCCGGTGGACAGCGAGGAGACCCGCCTGCTGATTGCCACCAACAAAGGTTTCGGCAAGCTCTCGTTGCTCCGCCACTACCGCCAGCAGAAGAGGGGCGGAAAGGGTCTCATCACCCTGAAGTTGACCACCAAGAACGGACGAGTCGCAGCCGCCCAGGTAGTCGAGGGCGAGAGCAACGTGTATCTGGTGACCGAGCAGGCCAAGGTGATCAACATACCGCTCGATGAGATCAGGCAGGTCGGCCGGAACACGCAGGGCGTTACGCTGGCGAAGATGGACAGCGGGGACGCCGTCTCCGCTATCCGCGCAGTCGGCGACCGCAGGGAACCGGCGGCGATCGTAGATAGGCCCGTGGACGAATTCAGCAATGGCTCGACCAATGGAACGGTCTCTGAGGCATCCGGCGACGAGGATGAAGCGCCTTTCGCCGAGGCCGATGGCCCAGGAGACGAACCGGCGATGGACGAGCCAGAGACGACCGAGTCGGAAGAAGAGCACGGGGAGGACCGGGCCGACTCTTAGGCCCGATACCCCTCCAGCGTGCTCTACAAGTCAGGCATCTGGCTGGCTCTCCATCCCTGGCCGGTAATGGCGGTCTGGGCGCTTGTCCTTGTCCCGTCGGCATTCCTCGCGCCGCGCGTCACTGATCGCCTCCTGCCGGGGCTGGGCGAGGCGCCGACCGAAGCCCGGGCCGCGGCGCACCTGCTCGAGGATGAGCTTGGCGCGTCGCCTACCGGGATGGCGTTCACGTTCCACCACCCCGATCTCAGCGTTGAAGACGACCGGTACAGGGAGGCGCTAACTGCCGCCGTAGCGCCTCTCGAATCGTTGGAAGACGTCATACGCGTCGATTCCATCTATTCGACCGGCAACCGGGCGCTGGCATCGCCGGACGGTCACACGACGTACGTCAACGTCCTGATCGGCGCGAATCCGCAGGAGGCGCTCGATCACTTTCCGGAGCTGACAGGCGCCGTCTCGTCTGAGTTGCTCGACGTGAAGGCCACCGGAGGATTGGCGATCTTTGCGGACGTCAACAAGTCGAGCGAGCGCGACCTCCGCAGGGCGGAGCTGTTCACGTTTCCGCTGGTGCTTCTCGCGCTGGTATTCGTCTTCAGGAGCGTGCTGGCGGCCACTCTGCCTCTGGTGATGGGGGGAGTCGCGGTTTCGATCACGTTGGCGGCCATCTACGTGCTCGCCGCCGGCGTCGACATGTCCATCTTCGTCCTGAACGTAATCACCTTCCTGGGGCTTGGCGCCGCCATTGATTACTCCCTCGTTCTCGTCGGCCGGTTCCGGGAAGAGCGGTCGAATTACGAGGTTACAGAGTCGGTCGGCCGTGCGATGTCAACTGCGGGCAGGGCCATCGTCTTCTCCGGGATCACTTCGATGCTCGGACTCTCGGGACTGCTGTTCTTCGACTACATGATGTTGCGGTCTCTGGGAATCGGCGGGGTGATCGTGATAGCCGTCTCACTGCTCGTCGCGCTCACGCTGCTGCCGGCGCTCATGGGCCTGATGGGCCACCGGCTGGGGCAGGGTGCCTCGGGAATCGGCGGCGCGCGCAACTGGGGGCGCCTCGCCGGGTGGGTAATGAAACATCCCTGGACCGTACTGGTTGTAGTCGGCGTCTCGTTAGTAGCTCTGGGCACCCCGATGCTGCGCGTGAACCTCGGCTCGCCCTGGGCCGACATACTGCCGTCGTCTGCGGAGTCGAGGCAGGGCTGGGACCTGGTGGCGGACGAGATAGGCCCCGGGGAACTCGCCCCGATTCTGGTCGTGCTCAAGTCGGAAAGCGGCCAGTTCCGCATCAGCGATGTCCCGAAAGTCCTGACTCTGCGAGAGCGCATCGAGGCCGACCCGAGAGTGGCGCGCACCGACAGCGTGATCGATCTGCTGCCAGAAGGCGCGCTGGAGGGAGGAGGAGATCTTCCGACCCTGGCGGCGACTCTCGGATTCGATGAGGAGCTGCAGGAGCAGGCGGGCCGCTATACGAGCGGCTCGATCACCCTGCTTACCGTCTACAGCAAATTCGGCCCGGCCGAACAGGAGACGGAGGACCTGGTCCACTGGCTCCGGGACCTGCCGGAGCCGGAAGGCGTGGAAATCCTCGTAGGCGGCGGCACGGCCGATCTGAGTGACGCGGTCGATCGGATGTACAGCGTGTTCCCGTGGGTGATCCTATACGTCATGGTTTCGGTATACCTGGCCCTCATGGTCTTGTTCCGATCCGTACTGCTGCCCCTGAAAGCCGTCGTGATGAACACGATGAGCCTCTTTGCGGCATACGGAGCGCTGGTGCTGATATTCCAGGATGGACTGCTCGACTCGGTGCTGGGCTCGACCGGGACCGGCTTTACAGAGGCCACCGTGCCGATCTTAATATTCGCGATCGTATTCGGTCTGAGCGTGGACTACGAGGTGTTTTTGCTCAGTCGAATTAAAGAACACTGGGATGAGACCGGCGACAACGAACTGGCTGTTCGGAAGGGGATGGAGCAGACGGGCCGAATCGTGACCAGCGCGGCGCTAATACTCGTCCTCGTGGCCGGTTCGTTCGCGACGGCGGACATCGCGATCGTCAAGGCGCTGGGACTGGGCACCGCGATCGCGATCGGACTGGACGCCAGCATCGTGCGTGCGCTTTTCGTGCCTGCGATCATGCGGCTGATGGGGCCAGCGAACTGGTGGGCGCCGGGTATCATCCGGCGGCTGTCTGTTCCCGGGCTGAGGGCCTAATGGGCCGGGACTGCGGGCATGACGGCTCTCAATCACTCTCGATCACCTGGGCCCGCATATAATCCACCCGATCTGATGGCCCCTCACGCAGGGGTGGCCAGAACACCAACTTCCCAGACCGGAGAAGAACGCTTGCCCAGCGCACCCGGCAACAATCCTGACTACCGCCGGGCATGGAGCCGGTTCGCCACCGGCGTCACCGTCATCACGACGGTTGAGCCGGACGGCACGCCGCATGGCATGACGGCGAACGCCATCACATCCGTGGCCCTTGAGCCGCCACTCGCGCTGGTCTGTATCTCCCACGCAAGAACCACGTTCAGATTAATCGCAGAGTCCGGCAAATTCGGCATGAGTGTGCTTGGCGCCGATCAGCGCGCGACGGCCGAGTACTTTGCACGACGACCCGAAGATCGTGAAGGCGATCCTCCGTCCGGCTATACGTCCGCGGATGGCCGCCATCCGGTCATCGAAGGGGCGTTGTCGACTTTCGAGTGCGAGGTAGTGTCAGCTCACGAGGAGGGCGACCACACCATATTCGTTGGCCGCGTCCAGGCTTTTGAAACACAGGACGGCGAGCCGCTGATGTGGTTCGAGAGCGCCTTCGGAGGATTGCAGGGCGGTTAGACAGGTGTTTGGCCCGTGAGCAGCCAGCGTATACCTGCTTCATCCGCCCCGGTTTTCAGGCTCCATCGCGCCCGCCACATCAGGCTGTGCTAACTGCCTTGACCCTCCATCGGGCTCGGACCTAGAATTGGAGGGTTGGGAGATAACATGACCGACTATGCAATCGTTCGGACCGGCGGCAAGCAGTACCGCGTGCGGCCGGGCGACACCGTATCGATAGAAAAGCTGGGCGGCGAGGTTGGCGATTTCGTCAATTTCGACGAGATCCTGATGACCTCTGTGGACGATAAAGTCACAGTTGGAAGCCCGCTGGTAGAGAACGCCACCGTGCGCGCCGAGATCACCGATCAGGGCCGCGGCAAGAAGGTAATAGCGTTCCGCTATAAGAACAAGACGCGCCAGCGCACCAAGCGCGGCCACCGGCAGAGTTACACCGACGTGCTGGTTCAGGACATCTCAATTAAGTAGAGCGCCCGGAGGCGTCGATATGGCACACAAAAAGGGTGGCGGGACCTCTCGCAACGGACGGGACAGCAAAGGCAAGCGTCTCGGCGTGAAGGTTTACGCAGGCCAGCTGGTTACAGCCGGCTCCATTCTGGTGCGCCAGCGGGGCACGCCCATCAAGCCCGGAATCAACGTGGGGGTCGGCAACGACCACACGCTGTACTCCAGGGTGGACGGCCAGGTCTACTACGACCGGGCGACCAAGTCTCACCGCCGCGCAAATGTGAGGCCGCTGGAAGAGATCGCCGCCAAAAGCTAATTCATAGCTAACCCGGCGGCGTTGCAGCGCCCGATTGCGCCCAGTTCTGAGAGGCCCATCAAATGAAAGCTAACATCCATCCCGATTACCACCCGAATGCCGTAGCGGTCTGCTCATGTGGCAACACCTTCGAAGTGGGTTCCACGTCGGAGTCGCTGAAGGTGGAGATCTGCAGCGCATGCCACCCGTTCTTCACGGGCGAGCAGCGCATCGTTGACACGGAAGGCCGTGTCGAGCGTTTGCGCAGGCGTTACAAGCTGCAGCAGGAAAACTCGTAACTCGTTTAGTAGAAACGGCCGGGCAACTCGCCCGGCCGTTGTCATAGAATCGATTTTTCCGCCGCGTAGGCAGTCACCAGCAGGATTCTATGGAAGAACAACAACGTCACCAGTATGGCGGCCAGGCGATCATCGAAGGCGTGATGATTCGCGGCCGTGACCGCGCGGCCGTCGCGGTTCGCAACCCCGCCGGTGAGATCTGCGTACGCGCTCTGGCCGTCCCGGGCTGGTCGACGGGTCGCCTGCGCAGGATCCCGTACATTCGGGGAATGGTCATCTTCGGCGAGACTCTTGTAGTCGGCATGAAGGCGCTGAGCATGTCGGCATCCCTTTCGCTAGAAGATGCCGAAGACGACGATGCCGGCCCGATCAGCAACACCGCGATCGTCGCGATGCTCGTGGTAGCCATGGGCCTTGGAATCGGAATATTCTTCCTGGCCCCATTTTTTGCCTCGAAACTGTTCGAGAACGCCGGCCTGAACGGATTTTTGTCAAACCTCGTAGAGGGCCTGCTCAGGCTGGGCGCGTTCGTAACCTACATCTGGCTGGTCTCCCGCGTCTCCGACATCGAGAGAGTCCTCGCCTACCACGGCGCAGAGCACAAGGCGGTGCATGCCCAGGAAGCCGGGCATGACATGACCGTTGAGTCCGTAAAGAAGTTTCCGACGGCCCATCCCAGGTGTGGGACGGCATTTCTTCTGACCGTGATGTTGATGGCGGTTATCGTATTCATCTTCGTGCCGCGTGACCCGCTCTGGCTGGTGGTGGGGTCACGAATCCTGCTCGTACCCTTTATCGCTGCCGCGGCCTACGAGTTCATCCGCTATGCCGGCCGGCATGGCGATAGCCTGACGATACGGATACTGATCTCTCCCAGCATCCTCCTCCAGGAGATGACGACACGGGAGCCTAAGGACGATCAGATCGAAGTGGCCATCGAGGCGCTAAACCACGTCGTCAAGATAGACCAGGGCTTCCCTGTTGCAGACCACAACGTCCCCGCCAGCCCAATATGGGCGCAGAGTCCGAAGGGCTCGCAGGAGGCAGGCGATTAGTCTCAGATCCCCCCGCAGACCGGGTGGCCCCCGGCGACTGCCTGAAAGGTTTGGTAGTGGCGGGTTTAAAACCGCCCATGCGTCGCCCGTCTCAACGATTCGCCACACAGTGACTAACCGATTGCGAATCACCCCAGGGGAGTCCCGACGCGGAATCGGGGCTGCCCCCGACCGTCATCGGCCGGCAACCGGGGCGGGGCGGGTTTTAAACTCGCCTCTGCCAAACGTTGCATCAAACCCATCGCGGGCACCCGCCCCCGACCCAGCAACAAACGCCCCGATCCCGACAAGATGCAGGCCATCGCCTGCCCTGCCCGCCTATGTGCGGCGATTTCGTAGCTCTTTCCAGACCAGTTCAGGTTCGATGCCGTTGGCCGCCATCAGCACCAGGGTGTGATACAGCAGATCGCCAATCTCTTCCGCGGCGCGCTCGGGGTCGTCGCCAAGGCCCGCAATCGCCCACTCCCCGGCCTCCTCGATCACCTTCTGGGCAATTCGCTCGCGGCCGGACTCGAACAGTGACGACGTGTATGACCCTTCAACGGGGCTTTCCTTCCGCTCTTTGATCACGTCGAATAGTTCGTCGATTATTCCGGGGCCATCGTCCGTCGAGGCATCGCTGCTCTGCTGGACGGGCTCGTTGAAACACGACCTGCTCCCCGTGTGGCAGGCGGGACCCATCGGATCGGCTCGAACGAGCACGGCGTCCGCATCGCAATCCTCGATCACACTCTTGACCTTGAGATAATTTCCCGACGTCTCCCCCTTGTGCCACAGGCTCCTGCGTGAGCGGCTGTAGAACCAGACGTCGGGGCCGTCCAGAGTGCGTTTCAGCGCTTCTTCGTTCATGTACGCCAGCGTCAGGACGTCTCCGGTCGAATCGTCCTGGACGATTGCGGGAATCAAACCGCGGTCGTTGAAGCGAACCATTTTTTGCCTGGCCTTTCAGCGGCGAGAAGGGCGCGTCGCGCCGGGAATATCACGCTTGAAAATAGTAACCCGGATGGGAAATCAGGTCTGAAAGTTCGGTCAGACTCTTGATCTCAATGTCCGGCCTGGTAAGGCCGTCGAATTCCGCCGATTCGCGGTTAATCCAGACGGTCGTCATGCCGACTCTGCTTGCGCCGTGGACATCGTCCCAGAGGTGATCGCCAACGTACCATGCCCGGGCCGCCGGAACGCCGATCTTATCCAGCACATACCTGTACGCGGCCGGATGGGGTTTGTAGATGCGGGCGCTTTCGGAACTGTTCACGCTCTCGAAAGGGAGGTCGTACTCTTCGAGCATCGGCATCAGGAAAGCGTCGTCGGCGTTGGAGAAGACGGCGAGCTTCGTGCGGCCATCCAGTGCTCGAATTGCCTCCAGCATCTCCGGGAAAGGATCTCTGCGGGACATGTGCTCCACGGACCGTTTCGCAGCCGCCGCGGCGTCTCCTGGGAGCGAGCCATCTGCAAACACCCGCTCGAAACAGTCCGCCCACGCCTGCTCATACGATCTGAATGGCGGGTTGTTATCCGGATCCTCCATATTCGTGCGCGTCTTGCGGAAGTCGACTTCGTATACCTTCCACCGCCGCCACAATTCTGGGCCGTCCAGCGGGAGGCCCTGCTCCGCGACGATCTCCGCAAACGCCTCCTGCCACTTCTCCGGGGAGTTGGCGAAGAGGGTGTCGTATGCATCGAAGATTATTGCGTCGGGTGATTCGAGCGGCATGGCGGTTCACGCGCCTGCCGCGGGGTCCTGGCGCTTTTGGGGGACTGGCCTTACCGGAACATTCCGCTCGTCCAGGTACGCCTTGGCCTCATCGATGCTGTACTCACCGTAGTGGAAGATAGAGGCTGCGAGCACCGCGTCTGCGCGGCCGTCCACCAGCGCGTCGCGCAGGTGTTCCAGGTTGCCTGCGCCCCCGCTGGCGATGACAGGGACGTTCACCGCCTCTGACACGGCTCGCGTCAGCGCCAGGTCATAGCCCTCTTTCTGGCCGTCCTCATCCATGCTGGTCAGCAGGATTTCTCCCGCGCCCAGATCAACCCCCAGCTTCGCCCACTTGACGACGTCGAGAGCGGTCGGCCTGCGGCCTCCGTGGGTATATACCCGCCAGCCCGACTCCGCGGGAATGGCATCTTCGCCCTCGAGCGCGACGAAGCCTGCATCGGGCTCGCGTTTGGCGTCGATGGCAAGGACGATGCACTGCGCGCCAAACTCTGCCGACGCTTCTGAGATCAGCTCCGGACGCGCCACAGCGGCGCTGTTGATCGACACCTTGTCAGCGCCCGCTTCTAGCATCCGCCTGACATCGTCTACGGAGCGTATCCCACCGCCAACCGTGAGCGGGATGAATACCTGCGCGGAGACGCGGCGGACCACGTCTACGATCGTGTCTCGACCGTCCGAACTGGC
>JADFHP010000057.1 GCA_022567135.1 Chloroflexota bacterium | reverse complement strand
CCTGGGTGAGGACGAGCCAGATGAGGATCGGCGCCGCGAGCAGTACGGCAACAGCCGTAATCCCAAGCACCCACGGAAAATTCTCGCGCGGCGCGTGAATCTGCGTTCGCTCGATGACGTCCGCATTCGGAGCGATGAGGATCAGTTCTTCGCCCGGCCGCCCAGAGAAGTTCCCGGAAGGCCGGTATATAAGCCTCACCAACATGTTCCCGTCATCCCGCGGCTCGGCGTTGACGACCGAGAACTGCAGCTCCTTATTGCGGTAGCGCTTCGGGTAAGAGTCCCGATTATCCCGGGCGAAGGCGATCGCAGCCTCTTCCTGGGGTGTCAGTGGCGGCGCCGGCGGCGGCTTGGCCTCGCCGCGAGATCGCGAAGGTCGGGCTGCCGAGTCTTGCTGGGTCATGAATTTTCCTTATGTGGAGGTGGGCGCCTTGCGGCAAGCCGCCTCACGTTCAGCGTACGCGGTTTCTAACGCCCGGCCACCTCACGCGTGACAAGAGATGGCATCGATCTTAGCTCGCCAACCACACGGGGTAGTACGTTTAGCACTATGTCAATGTCTTCATCTGTAGTGTCGCGCCCCAATGAGAGTCGCAGGCTGCCCATGGCCGCTTCCTGGGACATCCCGAGGGCCATGAGAACGTGCGACGGCTCAAGCGATGCGGCGCTGCACGCGCTCTGGCTCGATGCCGCGACGCCGGCCAGATCCAATCCTATGAGAAGGGGCTCTGCCTCTACCCCTTGAAACGATACGTTCACGTTGTTGGCAAGACGGCGGCGCGGGTGGCCGTTCAGGCTCACATCGGGGATCCTTTCCATGATTCCCTCTGTCAGCCGGTCTCTCTGGCTCATGACTCGCGGCTCAACGCTTTCGCGCTCCGCTTCGGCCAGCTCAAGCGCCACGCTCAGCCCGACGATGAGCGGCACGTTCTCCGTGCCGGATCTGCGGTCCTGTTCCTGGCCTCCCCCCGCCATCTGTGCCTTGAATGCCGTTCCCCTGCGAAGGAAAAGAACGCCCACGCCCTTTGGGCCGTGAAATTTGTGGCCCGACAGGCTGAGCATGTCCACGCCAAGCGAATCGACATCCAGCGTCAGCCAGCCCGCCGCCTGGACGGCGTCAGTATGGAAAGCGATGTCGCGTCCCTGCCGCTCGGCTTCCGCATGAACCATCCTGGAGATCCGGGGGATGTCCTGGATCACTCCAATCTCATTATTGGCATAGATGATGCTGACGACGGTCGTTCTGCTTGTAATTGCGGCCTCGACATCGGCGGGGTCGATCAGGCCGTCCGAGCCGACTTGCAGGTAGGTGACGTCGAATCCTTCGCTCTCAAGCTGCTCGCAAGAGTGGATGACGGCATGATGTTCGATCGCTGACGTAATGATATGGCCGCCCTCCTCCCGAAGGGCCATGGCGCCGCCCTTCAGGGCGGCGTTGTCTGACTCAGTGCCTCCGCTTGTGAAAACGATCTCTGAGGGGCGGCATGACAGGACCCGCGCGACCCGCTCGCGGGCCTCGTCAAGCGCGTTCCTGGACTGCTCCGCAAGCGCATACAGGCTGGATGGGTTGCCGTACGCTTCGGAGAAATACGGAAGCATCGCCTCGACGGCTTCGGGCCGCATGGGCGTGGTGGCGGAGTGATCCATATAGACCATTGGCTCAACTCTGGGGGGTAGCTGGTTGTACCCGGCTGGCTGCGATCGAATGGTCTGGCCCCGGGCCAGAAACCAGAGACGCGCCGGGCATATGGATGAAAAGTTTACAACGCTGCCGTTCTTCTCTCTTGTACGCCGGGCCTACGACGCGGGCTTGACCGAATGCTACGAGATAGTGGAAATTCAACACGTCGAACGCGCTTGATTTCGCACACGGTGATATTGGTAACATTGTCGGGTTGGCGAATCCCGCCAACTGATTTGGCAAAACCCGCCGACCAATTTGATACGTAACCGGCTTACAGATACCGTGACGAACCGCCGCCCCGGACCCGGCGCCGCGATCTGATGCGCGTCAGTTGATCCGCGTTACTGGGGCCAGACACGAGACATGATCAAAATCGAGCACATGACGAAGTTTTACGGCTCCTTCCCGGCCGTAATCGATGTCTCGATGCATATAAAAAAGGGAGAGGTCGTAGGTTTTCTGGGGCCGAACGGCGCCGGCAAGACGACGACCATGCGGGTCATGACCGGCTACACCCCCCCATCGGAAGGGACCGTGACCATTGCCGGATACGACGTGATCACCCACTCCCTCGAGGCGCGCCGCCATATCGGCTACCTTCCGGAAACCGTGCCTCTCTACCTGGACATGGAAGTCACCGACTATCTCCGGTTCATGGGCCAGATGCGCGGCATGAACCGGGCATGGATCAACGAGCGGCTCCCGGCCGTCATAGACGTCGTCAAGCTCGGGGACTACCGCAACACATATATACAGAAGCTGTCGAAGGGTTTTCGACAGAGAGTCGGCATCGCGCAGTCGATTCTCCATGAGCCGGACGTCCTGATCATGGACGAGCCGACGATCGGCATCGACCCGGTTCAGGTAGTCGAGACCCGCGCTCTCATAAAAGAGCTTGGCGGCGAACATACACTCATACTCAGTTCGCACATCCTTCCGGAAATCAGCATGATCTGCCGCCGTGTCATCGTCATCCACGAGGGGAGATTGGTCGCGGACGACGAGCCGGGCAACCTGTCCGAACGCCTGCGGCGCACCGAGCGTATCGAGTTGGCCGTGAGAGGCGCCGGTGAGCCCGGCGAGGTTATTTCAATGCTCCGTGATCTTCCCATGATCGTGGACGCCAGACGCGACAACAGTGCTTCCGCCCAGCGCGACGCCGGCGAGGGAATCATTCCGTTCCTCCTGGACGCCCGGCCCGACCGCGAAGCGCCTGAGAACGTCGCGAAAGCCATCGTCGAGAAGGGCTGGGGACTGATCAATATGCATGTTATTCCGATGAGCCTCGAGGAGATCTTCCTCGAACTCACGACTGACGAGAGCCTGGAGGGCTAATACTTGGAAGCGATCGCTTCTTCTCTCATAACCTCCGGCACGAATATCTGGAACATCGCGGTCAAGGAGACCAGAACCTACTTCGCCTCTCCGATGGCGTACGTGGTTGCGGCCGCCTTTCTGGCGATCACCGGATTCTTCTTCGTAGCTTCCGTTTCGGACGCCTTTTCCGAAGCGAGCATTCGAGGATTCAGCGCCGGCGCCATATTCTTCATGATCTTCCTCTCCCCTGCCCTCACAATGAGACTGCTGGCAGAAGAGCAGAAGCTTGGAACTCTTGAGCTACTGCTTACCTCGCCGGTCCGGGAGACCGAGATCGTTCTCGGCAAATTCGTCGCCGCGTTCATCATGCTGACGATCATGCTGGCGCTTTCGCTCTACTTCGTGCTCGTGCTCTTCATCTTCGGTGTGCCCGATACCGGTCCCCTCTACACCGGCTACATGGGCATGGTCCTCTACGGCTCGACCACCCTGGCCGTGGGGCTCGCCGCCTCCGCGATCACATCCAACCAGCTCGTCGCACTCGTCGTAGGCGCTGGAACGCTCACAGGTCTGACCGTAATCGACTTCATCGCCGAACGCGTTGGCGGAACCCCGGGAGAGGTGCTCAACGGATTCCAGCTTGGGTCTTCCTTTCAGACGTTTGACGTCAGCAATTTCGCGGTGGCCCAGGGCGGCCATTTCGCTGACTTCTCCCGCGGCATAATCAATTTCACCGATATCGTTTACTACCTCGGCATGACGACTGTTTTCCTCTTCGCGGCGATCGTGCTGCTCGCCTCCAGGAGGTGGCGCTAAAGAGCGATGGCTGAAGATTCACGCACGCCACTGGTACGCCCCAGGCTCGACCAACAGCCGGGCAGCTTAGACACGCTGGCGAAAATCCGCTCCAACATCAGGTCAATCCAGGTAATGCTGCTGGTCGCCGGATCAGGCGCCGCGGCAATCGGCGCCGTCGTCTGGCTTTTCATCAGGAACCTGTCAGACGCCGGAATTCTCGTCCTTGGCATAGGCGTCGCTCTGCTGATTTTGGACGCAGTCATCTCGTGGCGCGCGGTCGGGCGCGCCCTGTTCGGGCGGCGGGGCCGCTACGGGGCCAACACGGTCCTGATGGCCATCGTGTTCATCGCGATTGTCGCTGTACTGAACTGGCTCTTCTTCTGGCTGTCCGACCGACCCGATCCGATGGGCTGGCTGCGGGTCGACACGACCGCGACCAAGCAGTTCAACCTGTCCGACCAGGCGATCGCGATTCTGAACAGCGTAGAAGAGCCGATCCGTGCGAACGCCTTCTTTGAAACCAACACTCCGCAGGGCGCGGCCGCATGGCAGGATACGCGGGATCTCCTGAACGAGTTCCGGAGGCGTGCGCCAAAAGGATTTGAAATCCGCCTGATCGACCCTGATCTCCAGCCCAATCTCGCCGTCGAGTACGGAATCACCATTGGCCCCGCGATCGCGATCGAAGCGATGGAGAGTCGCCGCGTCGAGGTGATTGTGGGCGCCGATCCGCGCCGGGGACCACAGGTATTCGGTGAAACCGATCTCTCAACCGGCCTGCTGATCGTCAGCCAGATCAGACAGAAAGGCGTCCTTTTCATCACCGGACACGGCGAACGGGACATCACGGACCCCGACGGCTCCGAGGGCTACGGGCGCGCTCTGCAGGCGATCGTCAGAGATAACTACGTCGTCTCTTCCGTGACAGTCCAGGAGCTGGGAAGGCTTCTCACAGCGGACAATTCCGTGGCCCCGGCCGTGATCATCTTCGCGGGACCGCAAACGGACCTGATCGACTCCGCGGGTGTCAGCGAGGCGTCGATAATCGTGGAATATTTCCGCAGGGGAGGCAGCGGGCTGTTCCTGCTTGAGCCGGACACGCCGCCGACATGGCGAGACCTGATCGGCCGCTACGGCCTTACCCTTGGCACCGGCCAGATGGTCGATACGTCGAGTTTCGTCGCGCCGAGCCCGAACTTCCTGCAACTGAAGAGGTCGAACGGCCAGATCCCCGCCGGCCACCAGATCACAGACCCCATCGACGTCGTGTATATGCCGGGCACAGCGTTCATCGGCCGAACCGTGGACGAATCAACCGTGCCTCAGGCCGACGACGGCACTCCATTTATCAGACAGACGCTGCTTGCGCAGACCACACTGTCGAGCTGGGAAGAACTCGGCGACTTGATCGAGTTCAACCAGGGTGAGGATATCCCTGGTCCACTCCCCGTTGCGGTTGCCATCGAGGCGATCGCTGAATTGAATCAGGCCCCCCAGGTGGATCCGGATGGAGCCTTCATCCTGACGAGCATCGTAGTAATAGGCGATTCGGACTTTGGATCCAATAACTTCTTCTCCTCCGCAAAAAACGGCGACCTGCTGGCAAACTCGGTCAACTGGCTGGCACGGGATTTCGAGTTGATTTCCACCCGTCCCAAGACCCGCGTGTTCCGAGAACTCGTGCTCACGCAGACGGAGCGCGACTTCATCCGCTGGACCGGCTGGCTTCTCATGCCCACCCTGATCGGCTCTATCGGCGTCGCCACGTGGTGGCGCCGCCGATAGGCACCTAGATGAACCTCCGCATCACTTTCTCCGCGGTGATCCTTCTCGCGGTTATCGCCCTAATCGCGACTGTTATCGTTCAGAGCGATACGGGAGAAGAGCAGAGTGGTCCTGATCTCCCGTTCTTCTATACGCTGGCACCGGACGATATTCGCCACATCAGTATCAACACAGACCTGGGCAAGACCGACTTCATGCTTCAGCCGGACCAGCGCGTATGGTATTTTGACGACCCGATCGGGATACCTGTCAGTCATGATCGTTTCGGTGGCATGACGTTCCTGCTGGGCGGCCCGCAAGTCCAGCGGCTTCTTCAAGATGAAGTGGAAGATGAAGCTATATTCGGCCTGGAGAACCCGGATCTGGTGGTGGATCTGGGCCTGAGAGACGGGAGTTCCATCACAATGGAGCTTGGTGACCTGACACCTGACGGCGATGGGCAGTATGCGCGGATGGTGGGATTTCCCCAGCTGGTCCTCGTCGACTCCTCGTGGGGCCAGGTGATCAGCAGGCTCGTGGCCGAGCCTCCGTTGCCGGACTGGCTTTACACCATGAACACCTCCAACGTGAAGGAAATCCTCTTCTTCCAGGGCAACGAAATCGTGCGGGGAATATCGTTCCGTGATGACCAGGGCTGGGTCGAGTGCGACATACCCGTCGGGGATGAGGTTCCCTGTGCCGGGACTATCCCGATCGATTACAACGGACTTGAGCCGTGGCTGGAGCACATCGCAGCCCCCGAGTTTGAAGGCGTTGCCCAGGTATCCAGAAGTCCAGAGCAAGCAACCGCTGAACTATTCGGCATCACTCCCGAATCACCTTACATCGACATCCGGCTCGAAAATTCGACACGACCGGGAATCATTGAAGTCACCCATGTAACCATAGCGCTTGGAGATCTCAGCTCCGATGGATCAGGCATGTTCGTGCGAGCGATGGAGCAGCCCGACATTGCCGAGGTCGACGTCGAATGGGGCAATCGGGTACTGGCATTCTTCGATGAACGCTCCTTCGTAGACGAATAGCCCAGGCTGCACCCGAAACCCGAGCCGTGTGACCAGCACGGCTCTTTTTTATTCCGTATATTTGCCTGCCGGAACAGCAAGCGCAGCCATGGGGCACAGGAGACCGAATGAACTCGGAGATCATCGCCATCGGCCATGAACTTCTCATGGGCGAGATAGAGGACACCAACACATCGTTCCTTGCCCGGGAACTGTCGAAGGTGGGAATCCCCGTCAGGTGGTCAGGCGTCGTGGGGGACGATATTAGCGATCTGACGCAGGCGTTCTCGCGCGCCCTCGATCGCTCAGACGTCCTGATAACCACCGGCGGGCTGGGCCCCACCTCTGATGATCTCACCCGTGAAGCGGCGGCTAAAACAGTGGGCGAGGAGATGACGGTCGAACCAGAGCTTCTGTCATGGCTGGAGGGTGTCTTCGAACACCGGGGCATCGACATGCCGCCCACAAACGTCAAGCAGGCCATGCTGATTCCGTCGGCTGAGACCGTTCCAAACCCGCAGGGGACGGCGCCCGGATGGTGGGTGAGGCGAGATGGCCGCCACATCATCCTTCTCCCGGGCCCGCCCCGCGAGCTCCAGAGAATGTGGCGGGATTCCATTGCCCATGAACTGGCACGCGTCTCCGGCGCGGGCACGGTGGTCACGCGCACCCTGAAAACCGCCGGGTTCACCGAGGGGGGCATCGATGAGATGCTCGCCGGGTTGTTCGGCCGTGAGAATCCCTATCTGGGCATATATGCGCACCCGGACGGAATTCACCTCAGGATGATTGCCCGGGCACAGGGCGAACAGGAGGCATACGATCTGATCGCACCGATGGAAGCGGAAATCCGGACCATCGTCGGCGCTTCCATATGGGGTGTGGATGACGATACTCCCGGCCACAGGGCCGCCATCCTGCTGCGCGAAAAGCGCCTGACCCTGGGCGTCATAGAGGGGGCAAGCGGAGGCGCCCTTGCGTCGCAGCTGGCACAGATTCCGGATAACGAGGTCTTCTTCAAGGGGGCGTTGGTCACTAACGGAAAAGGCGATGTCATCACACCCGGTGGGGCGACGCTATTCACCCCGCAGGCTGACGGCGAAGACCGGGCTATCGCGATGGCCAGCGCAGCAAGAGAGATATTCGGTACAGACGTGGGGCTTGCTCTCACGGTGCCAACCACCCCGATCACGCCGGCTACCCCGGCCGACAGAGCGGCGGATGGCACTTACCACGTCGCGATGATGTCAAACTCCTTCCAGCGAACCGCCACGTCAAGAGTTTCCTACTCCAGACCGGCCACCATGCAGCGGAGCGCCACGGCGGCGCTCGTCGAACTCGTCGCGGCGCTTGACGGGGCTGAATGACAGTGGCGGCCCGTGAGGACCGCCATCGCCAACATCTATCGCGTCGAGGCTAGTCCCCGGCGTCCGGGGCCAGCGCAGGCGGCGCTTTGGGCTGCAGGACGAATGTCAGCAGCCGGCCGCCAACGCCCAGCCGCATCTCATCCTCCAGGACCGTGATCTGTCCTGCGGGCCTGCCATTGACACGCATGTTGGGCCTCGCCTCGCCGCTCCGCAGCTTCACGCTTTCCTCGCCGAAGACGAACTCGCCTCTGCCGAGGCCCAGCTCCCGCATGTAAGAGGTGGGAACACGATTGCGGGCAAAGTACCGGCGAATGAAGCCCTGCCGCACTCGACCGAAGTCGATCAGCATCCTGCCGGCATCGTCGTACAGGTAGCCGTATGGAATCGGCTGGGTGCGGACCAGAAGTTGGCGGACGGCCGCCGGGACGGCGATGGCAAGGGCGATCGCGAGCGCCGCCCACGCCCATGCCGGCACTCTCTCAACGAAGCTCGGCTCAGGCGCCGGCAGAATGACCGGCGTCGGGATCACCCCGATGTCAATTCCTTCGACACCGCTTCCCGTCTCATATGCCCTGCCCAGATACACCGTGCCGAGAACGGCCTCTACCCGGTAGGCGCCCGTCCCCTGAGGCGCCGCAGAAACGATGAATTTCCATGCGGAGCCGTCATCCAGGGAATCGACCGCAGTGACTGTCGATGGTATCTCTATTCGATTTGGCGATATGACCTGAACGTTGAGTTCTGACATTACGATCGGGAACGGAAAATCAGCCTTGATGATTTCGATTTCCGCCACGTCTGCGAACTTGCCCTGATCAATTGGGCCCGGCAGAAGATCACGAACGCGAATCGTCGGGAAATGCTCGGCTTGCAGGATGACCGAGTCCTCGATCGTAGCGTCGAAGTTGTCCCATCGCAGCACCATGTGTATGGCGCTGGTTGCCTGCGCCGCGAATTCCGGTACCAGGACGGAGAAGATTCCATCGCCTTCGATCACGTCCCCGGCGGCGCCTTCGTCTGTGAGACGGTATACGGCAGAGCCGTTGGCGTTCGTCACAGTGGCATCGATGAATGCTCCGGTCAGATTCGCCGGCTCACCGTGTGATTTGACCCGCGCGGCGAGCAGGACGGGCTCTCCAACCGGAACCGGCAGCGCGTCCACAAGTTCGATTGACAGGCTGTGATCTATATCGACGGAGATCAGCAGATCCGAGTCGTCACCCAGTGCGCGCGCAGTCCACTTTCCAGCCTCGGGGTTCTCTACACGGGTAAGAATTGCAGCCGCTGTCTTCACGACGGTCACATTCGGGCGCGCGCCAGTGACCGGAGCGCCACGAGGGTCGAATAGCTCGATCAAAGTGTCACTCGAACCGCGTGTGACCGAGACGGTCATCAGGTCGGACAGCGGCGGTACATCTATCGGAGCCAGAGCGTTACCACCCCGTGCGAGAAGAGTCTGGATCACCGGGACTGGCTGAATGCCGTATATGTCCGACGCGAAGTTCGCCAGTCCGTCGATTGCCCCGGTGTCGTAGGCCGTTCCGCCGCCCGCCGCCGCGATGCTCGCCAGGAAAGCCCGCGATGCCGCCGTTGCGGAAGGAAGCATCGCAACGTCGATGCTCCAGCCTTCGGCGGTGAACAGCCTTACCAGGGAGAGCAGCCTGTCCCGCGTCGACTTGCTCGCGGACTCCATCCCATCCGACGTTAGGAGGAGCATGCGGCTTCCGGGCGCGGCATCGAAGTCGGAGAGGAAGTCAAACCCCGCAGCGATGGCCCGGAACTGATCGGACTGACCACCTCTTACGCCAACCGTGGAGAAGCTGTGAAACTCGTCGAGCCCATTCATGAGTTCGGCGGTATCGAAGTCGAACTCGAGAATCTCTCCTGGCATGCTGGCGTAACTCATCAGCGCGATGGTTTTGCTGTCCGCCTGCCCGGCCAGAAGCCGGGTCACCGAGTCGGCGACATCCGCATCGCGTCTGTCTGCTGAGATTACCAGCGAGTCGACCGCTACTAGCAATCGCTTATCAGGAGGCGAATGATCCGCCCGGGCGTCGTTTGCGAATAGGGCGCTGAGCATCGCGCCTGATAGGAAAGTAATGACGAGCAGAGTGATCGATACGGTCCGCATGACAGAGCCTCCAGATGCCGGGATACGGCGCTCCACACGCCGCGACCTTCTTCTGACGGTAGAGATATCGCCGGCCGTCCGGCTAGGCGTTTCGCCCGCGGGATTCGCCCGGAAGTTAGTGGACGCTAACCAGCGAACATTCTTCCTGTCGTATGGGTTGCCGGGGTCCGAACAGGCGGTTACCGTTAGCGAACCCGAATTCCAGGCCCCGAACTCCAGGCAAGACCCCGCACCAGATCACGCCCGTCCAACAGGAGCACCCATCTTGAAGATCACAGCGCTCAAGTCATACCCGGTCAAAGACGCCGACGGAGGCAACTACCACTTCGTCATCGTTGAGACAGACGCCGGCATCTCCGGCATTGGCGAAGTGGGGATTCGTTTCTGGGGAGCTGCAATCGAGAAGGCCGTTGAACATCTCTCGGAGATAGTGATAGGGCAGGATCCATGGTCGACAGAGCGGATATGGCAGCAGATGTTCAGAGGCGGCTTCTTCCCCGCCGACAAGGTCTACGCCTGCGCCATCAGTGGCATCGATATCGCCCTCTGGGACATCAAGGGCAAATCCGTTGACATGCCCGTTTACAAGCTGATGGGCGGCCCGGTAAGGGACAAAGTAGTCTGCTATCCGCACACGCAGGGGCCCACTGTCGAAGCACTGGTCGAGAACTGCAAGGCGGCCGTCGACGATGGCTGGAAGTTCGTGCGCTGGGGCCAGCCGGAAACCTCTGGTGAATTCGAAGCTCGCGGCCATGCCACGCTCGAGCCTGTCGAGTCCATGCGAATAGCGGTGGACCAGATGGCGGCCGTGCGTGAGGCCGTCGGGCCTGACATCCAGATCTGCTTCGACGTGCACACCCGGCTGGACCCCGCACACGTCATCCAGATGTGCCGCGACCTCGAGGAGTTCAAGCCGTTCTTCATCGAGGATCCCATCCGGTCGGAGAATCCCGGAACGTACAGGAAGCTGGCGCGCCATATCCAGTTGCCGATCGCGGCCGGTGAGCAGTGGGCCACCAGGTGGCCGTTCCGCGAGGTGATCGAGGACGAGACCATCGACTACGCGCGCATCGACCTCTGCATAGTCGGCGGACTGACGGAGGCGGCCAAGATCACCCACTGGGCTGAGACCCACTACATCGACATCGCGCCGCACAACCCGCTCGGCCCGGTAAGCGCCGCCGCCTGTGTAACCCTGGACATGGCGTCGACCAACGTCGGCGTCCAGGAGATGCCAAGGAAGCCGGGGACCTACGCCACAGACCTCTTCCCCGTTCAAATTCAGTGGAAAGACGGCTACGCCTGGGCCAACGACGCGCCCGGCCTCGGAATCGAGTGGGACCAGGATGCAATGGACAGCGCCATCACCGACGCCACAGGCTGGCCGCCGCAGCTGCAGCGCAACGACGGCGCGTTTACGAACTGGTAATCGACTGCCGGCCTGTTCCTACCGATCGTCATAAAGCTCCACTCATAGTCCTACGGTTATGGATAACAAGCACAAGTGGATCCCATCGACCGATGCCACGGTAGTTACGCTGGTGATGGCCGTGACTCTGATTCTCCTGGGACTACTGATCGCCTTGCCGGAGCCGGTGTCGGCGCAGGGGACGTCGAACTGCGGCAACACACAGGTGACGATATTTCATCTCGATGAGAGTGATGATGTACTCCGGCTTTCCGATCAAGAAACCGGGACATTCGACCTCGATCCAAAAAGGGATATTCGCGTCGAGGTGAAAAATGCGCCGGACGCCGATAGCCTCGTGTTGTTTGTCGTGGTGCCGTTCTTTGTTGATTATGAGGTGCCATTGGATTTGCCGACGAGGGACCCCGGCTCAGATGACCTCGGCGTTACGGTGCTGGCGAACGAATACGAAGACTACGTTGAGCACCTTCGGGGGGTATATGAAGTCCGGGCACAGCTTTACACGGGCAATAGGCTTGATTGCGAGTGGACGTTCAAAGTCAAGATTGGCGGGTTTGGCGGCATCGCGCCGCCGGCCACAGCCGCCGTCGCGGGCACGGCGGGACTGGTGGCGGTTGGCACCGGCGCGTGGGCGGGGATGGGCTCAAACACCAAGCTGGACCTCAAGATCGCGATCCGTCGACGTAGAGCGAGCGGTATGTGGAGATGGATTCCGACCATCGCATGGCGAAAGACCACCACGTCTACCATCATCGGCGTGATCACCGGACTGTTGGTCTCTCTGGCTCTCCAACAGGCCGGCCTGGTGCCGCTAAGCACCTCCACGATCGCCAATTCGATGGCGATTGGAGGCGGAGTGTCCTTCGGCGTCGGAATGGTCTGGGGAAGCGTTGCCGCGTTCGTCCGCTCGGACGAAGAGCCTGAGAATCGCGACTCGCTCAGGGTCGGAGGCGACTCACCACAGTAGCGCTCTCCGCTATACGCCGCTGGTGTGATCCACCTCGATGGTCAGGATCACCCGCTGCTCGGCCGGGTTGCGGCCCGGATACGAGTCGACGCCCATGTACTTCCTGGCAAGCGAGTCGATGTGATCGTCAGCTCCGTCAGTGGCGATGTCGATGACGCGGCCGCGAATGTTGAGCACCCTCTCATAGGGAGAGTCTGGATCAATCACGCCCACGGCCACTCGCGGGTCCCGCTCTATGTTGCGGGTCTTCACCCGGCCCGCCGCCGTGTTGACCAGCACGTTCGTGCCGTCGGTGTCTATCCAGACCGGTGTGATCTGTGGCGAGCCGTCCGGCATCAGCGTCACCAGCTCCGCAATGTGCTTCTCGCGCAGGAGCGCAGCCTGATTCCCGGTCAATGCTACTGCCAAGTGGGTCCCCTTCCGGCGTCCATTTCCGCTACACGAGGATTGTAGTCCCGCCCGCTCTCGACGCGAAGATGGTCCTGCGGGATGTCTGGCGCGCAGCTACTCCAGAAAGACGATCGAATCCAGGGAGCCCGGCGTTGTCCGTCCGAGGGTGATGACGCCCCCGCCAACGTCGAATCCGATTTCGAACGGCATATCTGTCTGCAGCAACTCCGTGGCCAGGTCCAGGAATGGATCTCCCACGCCGGCGCCGAGATCCCACAGGCTGTTCGTGATGTCCTGGGTCTGCAGCCAGAGCGTTATCTCGGCCTTCTCCCCGACTTCGAGAAAGTAGTCACCGTCGTTCGTGCCTACGAACGCCACCGACCAGGCTGCCTCATTAATGGATACATCTTCAGTCACGAACGACATGACCGACATGGGCGATAGTCCGCTGGCGTCGGGATCCGTACCGGCCGAGTTGAACGTGTAGGGAGGCGTCAGGTCTATGACGCTCTCGGGCGTTGACCCGGTTACAAGAAACTTCACCGTTACGATGGCGTTCTGATCGGTCGATGTCGACGAAATCAAGATCACGTTATCGGCGTCGACGTCCACGGAACCCCGAATCGCCAGGGCGCCGCCACGGATCACCACCGAACCCTGAGCCTCTCTGAGTCCGCCAAGAGCCGCGCCCTTGGTCTCCTCGGCGCCGAACAGCGAAGTACTCAGAAGCGCGAACGTAATCAGGGCCCCAACGACGATCAGGCTGATCATTACGATCGCGGTGTCGAGCGAGGCTATTCCCCGCTCACGAGGGTTTGATTCGAGCGTGCCGGAGCCGTGTGGTCCCGTTGAATTCGGCACGAATGGAGTCATCGCCCAAAAACAGGGCTTCTTGAAGATTCCACCAGCGGGATGGCCGGTTAAGTGCAGCACATCCACAACTTAGACGGCTCCGCCGCTACCCCATAGTGTCAACGCGCCGGATTATCGTGAGGGTTTCACTTACGAACCTTCGTAGATCTGGCGCTCGGCTGGCGACCCGCATCTACATCCAATATCCGGAGGTACAACTAATCGATGGTCGCTCCGCCGTCGATCACGATGTGGGCGCCGGTCATGAACGACGACTCGTCGGACGCCAGGAACAGCGCCCCGTATGCGATCTCTGACGGCTCGCCCATCCGCTTCATCAAGGCATCCTTGCCAAACTCGTCGTAAGACTCCTCAGGCTCCAGGCCAAGCGACCGGATATGAACGTCGGTGGCCCTCGTCTTGATCGAGCCCGGGCAGACCGCGTTCACGCGGATGTTGTGCCCCGCAAGGTCCATCGCAAGGCATCGGGTCAACTGGAGCACCGCGCCCTTGGACGCGTTATATGGAATGAACTCCGGCTGGGCGATGAACGAGCTGACGGATGCGATATTCACGATCGAGCCACCGCCGCCGCTCTTCATCACGGGCATCACATGGCGCACGCAGTGCGAGGTGCCGATTACGTTGACCCCCAGCACTCGGTGCCAGTCGGCGTCGGTAACGTCCTCGACCTTCCCGAATACGAACGCCGCGGCATTGTTCACGAGAATGTCGATGCCGCCGTATTCGCCGACCGCGGCTCCGACGGCCGCCCGCACCGAGTCCTCATCGGAGATATCGGTCTGATGAAAGATGGCCGCGCCTCCGGCGGCCGTAATCTTGGCTACCGTCTCTTCCCCGGCCTCCGTCTCCAGCTCGGCGACCACGATATTTGCTCCCTCAGCGGCAAACAGCTCCGCAGTGGCCTTCCCTATTCCGTTGCCGGCGCCGGTAATTATTGCCGTCCTGTCTTTCAATCGCATGGTCTGCTCCACTTCCTGCAAATATGATGAGTCGCCGAGTATAGCGCCGTCATTTGGCCGCCGGATGCTTGCTTTTCGCGTCGCCGTTACACTTACACCCGCATTCCAGACGCCCCGTTTTATGAGGAATAGATATTGGCTACCAGAGGTTTTTTCGGCCTTGGACGCCCGGAGCCCCCTCGGGAGCTCCCTCCCGGACAGTATTACGAGACCGGTTTCCCAACTCTCAGCGCGGGGCCCACGCCTCATGTCGAGACAGACACATGGGAGTTCACGCTGAGCCGCGGGACGGAGCAGCTCGCAAGCTGGAACTGGGAGGGGTTGATGGCACTTCCCAACGAGGAGATCACCGTCGACCTTCATTGCGTAACGAAGTGGTCAAAGTTGGACTCTACCTGGAGGGGCGTCTCCATCGATACGCTTCTGGAAGCGATAGACGAACCGGCCGAAGACTTCGTCATGATCTCCTCCTATGGCGGCTACACGACCAACCTGCCGCTGGACGATCTGACGGACGGCAAGGCCTGGGTGACGTGGGAGTTCGATGGCGAGCCCCTGGAGCCGCAGCACGGAGGCCCAGCCCGC
>JADFHP010000056.1 GCA_022567135.1 Chloroflexota bacterium | reverse complement strand
GCGGCGACGATGACGAAGTGGCCACCGCGGTGTCGGTCGCGCCCACGACGCAGGCTGCTCCGACCACCGCTCCAGCGACAGTTCCAGACATCGTGGCCGGCGAAGTGCGGGATGTCCCGCGTAACCGGACTCTGCGGTTGATCTGGGGTGGCTCCGGTGGTGTGGGTACCGCCGGACGATACACGGACGACTCACTGTGGAATCCCTACAACCCTGGCACGAGCCACCAGAACGGTTCACAGCTTTTCTATGAGCCACTGGCCTACTACAGTGCATTCGCGGACGAGACCATTCCGTGGCTGGCTGAGAGCTGGAGCTACAACGGCGACTCGACGGAGTTGACGATCAATTTGCGCGAGGGCGTGACGTGGAGCGACGGCGAGGAGTTCAATGCCGACGACGTTGTCTACACCCTCGAGATGCTGCGCGAGCTTGGCGCCGAGGTCAAATGGGGCAGCAATGTCCAGGCCACGGTCAGCAGCACCGTGAAGGTCGACGACTTTACGGTGAAGATGAGCTTCACGGTCCCGCAGCCCAAGTTCATGCATTTCATGACGTACAAGTACGACATTGGCGTGCACATGGTTCCGGAGCACATCTTCCGGGGCAAGGACATACCCGCGTTCGACAACTTTGACATTGACAAGGGCTGGCCGATTTCGACCAGTCCGTGGCAGGTCGTGGCCTCCAGTCCCGAGCAGAAGGTCATCGACCGGCGGAATAGCTGGTGGGCTGTCGACCAGGGCCTTGTGGACGCGCTTCCAGAGGTGGAACGCATCATCTACATCCCGAACCCTGGTGAGACACAGATGGCGGCGGCGTTCATCAACAACGAGGTGGACGCCTCCCTGGACTTGCGGCCGTCAACGATGAAAGAAGTGCTCGCTCAGAACTCGAAGATTACGACGCACTCGAGCGACCAGCCGCCGTTCGGCTACATCGACTGGTGGCCCATATCGTTGTTCTTCAACGATGATAAGGCGCCGTTTGACGATCCGGACGTGCGCTGGGCCATGAGCTACTTCATCGACCGCGACCAGTTGATCGAAATCGGTTACGAGGGCGCAGGTACTTTGTACCCGCTGCCTCTGCCTGACGGTGCCGCGTACGCGGGCCTGGCCCGGTACAAGACCGTGATCGATGACTTGCTGGCCGAGATGGACCCGATCGAGTTCAGCCTTGACAAGGGCGCGGCCAGGATGGAAACCGCCGGATACACAAAGGACAGCAATGGCATATGGCGTGACGCTAACGGTGACTCGATCACCTGCGACATCCTCGGTTTCGGGATCTTCAACGACTTCGGACCGATACTGTCCGAGCAGTTGAAAAAAGCGGGCATCGAAGCCAGCTACTCGACTCCGCCCGACGTCGGCGACCGCCAGGCTTCGGGCGACTTCACCTGCGCGCTGCGCGGCCACGGCGGCAGCGTAAGGGACCCGTACGCCACGATGCTGCTGTACCAGTCGACAAGTCAACTGGTTCCGGGCGGCCACCTGGTGAACATCTACTCGTGGTCGGACGGGGAGTTTGACGCGCTGGCGGACGAAGTCGGCCAGACCCCGATCGATGACACCGACACGCTGGAGACCCTCTGGCGCTCGGCGATGGAGACCTGGTTGCCGCAGCTTCCCGACGTGCAGTTGTTGTCGTGGTACCACCGCATTCCGATGAACAGGGAGTTCTGGACCGGCTGGCCAACGGCTGATGATCCGTACGTCAACGGCGCTTTCTGGCACATGACGTTCCCGCTGATCCTGGATAACCTGAAAGCCGTAAAGTAGTCCAGTCCTCAGAATCCCCTCCACAGGACTAGATCAGCAGCAGGGCCGCCCAACACAGGGCGGCCCTGCTCCGCGATGGTGGCAAACCCGGTCGGACGACGTTCACCATCTGGTATCCTCGATGGCGAAAAGTGAACACGCCGGGATGGGACAGGTCTAGCCGTGGGACGAAGATGATATCGCTGCAGGAACTAAGGCGAATCGAGTTTGAGCGATTCAGCGCGGATCGTCGCAGCTACGGCGTTCTGGCAATCTCACTGGTGCCGCTCGCCATCGTGTTGAGCATGAGCGCGATGTACGTCACGCTGGCGGTCACGCTGGCCGAGAGCGATCCGTACTACCGGCCGGAACGACCAGCGCTCGGGCCGTTTTTGCGTGTCGCGACGGCGGCCATATTTGGCGGCATCCTCTCGATCGGGCTCGTGGTGTTTGCCGTCTCGGAGGCGACGGGCGGGTCGCGCGGCGTCTGGCGCCTCGGGGCGTTCGGGATACTCTTTGGCGCGCTCGTGCCGTTTGTCACAGGGCTCCTGATGCCGATCAACCGGTTCTTCCTCAATGCGAACGATGTATCGGGCGCCGCGGACCTATCCAATCGGATCATCGACTCGGTATACGGCACGCCCGTGTTTGCCCTTACGTACGGCGCGCGAGGAATATGGGAGGGGATCATCGCGGGCCTGCTCCTGGCAGGGGCGGCCTGGGTGCTTCTTGAGGTTTCGCATCTGTCTTCGCGAGACACATTGGTGCTGAAGCCGTATGTGTTGTCCCTTGGCCTGGCGGTACTCGTCGCAGCTTTTGTCTTCTTCGGACCGTCCGGTCTGTTCACGTTCCTGATCGACTCCTTTGCAAATTAACCAACTGCGTCAGCGGAAGCCCGCGGCAAGGCGCTGGTGTCTGCTCGCGTTCGTCGTCGCTCCAGCCATCCTGATCGCAGCATGCGGGGGCTCGGACGACGAGGCTACGTTCACCCCGGTGGTCTTGACGCCGACTGCAGAGCCCACGGCGCCGCCCGCGTCCACGGCGCCGCCCGCGTCCACGGCGCCGCCCGCACGTGGGACCAGTGAAAATTTCGATCCGACCGTTATCCTGCCAGGTGTGGGCGCCGACTCGACGAGCGTCTGGATCCTGAACGTAAACGAGGACAAGGTCGACCTCTTGAGTGCCACAGGTTTCGTGGGCTCCATACATGCAGGCCGGCAACCTTCCGCCATCGTCTTCGAGGGCGAAAACGTGTGGATCGCATCTGCCGCCGATGCGATCGTGTCCATACTGGTGCCGAATGAAAATCCCAGGGGGCCGTTCCGGGTCGGGCTGCAGCCGAGGGCGCTGGAGTTCGATGGTCAAAATATCTGGGTTGCAAGCGCAGGGGAGCAGACCATCAGCAAGCTCTCCACCGACGGAGAGGAGCTGGCGACCACGTTCATCGGAGGGTTTCCAACGGCTCTTCAGTTCGACGGCGAGCATATCTGGGTTGCCGATATCATTAACGACCGCCTGCTCAAGTTCAATCTGGATGCGGAACGAGTCGGCGTCGTCAATACGGGCCGATCTCCGAGAGCCCTTGCCTTCGATGGCACGAATATCTGGGTGTCCAATGTGTTGGATGGCACCGTCAGCAAAATTTCCGTAGACGGAAACGTCGTCGCCACTTACCCCGTGGGCGGGAGGCCCGTCGATATCCTCTATGCAGAATACGAGGGTGGCCGGCACATATGGGTGGCCAACATGGATGACGATACGGTTATGAAGCTCTCACTGGACGGACAGCGAGTTGCGGTTGTTCCCGTTGATGAAGGCCCGGTGAGCCTGGCACTGTTCGGGTCCGATCTAATCGTGGTCAGCAGCGTCATCCAATCCTTGAACAGAGTGCCCCTGGCGACCCGGGACGGCGGTTAGACGCGGCGATTTCTACGAGTCAGTAGACTATGGCATTCGGGCAATGAAGGCCCCCAACTGGACACTGATGTACGATCCCGATACCGGATACTTTGACTCCCGACGGGCACGCCGCTCGCGGTTCAGGGCCTACCTTGTGCCCGTGGCCGTGGGCGTACCGCTGTTGGTCACTGCGATCACTCTCATCGCCGTATTCGTCGCTACCGGTTCCGGGGTGACAGACTTCCGCTACTCCACCAGTGACGTGAAGCTGGCGGGCTTCGTTCCGCAGGACCAATTCGAAGTGGGTAGGCGAGCGGGTGTCTTCCTGACCTCGGCCACTGGCGCCATGGACGGGCGGGAACTGCTCATCTACGTGTTTGGTGGGGAGGTGGAGCCTTCCGCGGTTCCCTCTGCGATATCGCAAGACAGATACGGTTCCACATGGTTTAATCTCGCCGTGTTTTGTCGGGACCAAGGAACCTGCGACGCTTTCTGGGCCGGTCTGGCCGCAACAGCCGGCGAGCCAATCTTTCCGACGTCCTTCGCAGACCTGAGTCGTTCCGATGGGCGGTCGCAGCCGTAGCGGTTGATCTGAACTGTCCCGGGTTTGCTGGAGACCTGGTTTGCCGGCTCCGTGCGTTCCTCGGAACGGGATTACGGTAGCACCCGGCCTCGTACGCAGCCGGCGTTATGCAACTGGCCGCACCGAATTACCATCGGTGATTGAACCGCCCGACCCATCCCAGCGTCTCGAGCTTGAGGTCATTGATCCTTCGCCCCAAACTCTCCCGGCGCACGAGCTCTGCCTTGAGAAACCCGATCACAGATCGCGCCACGGCGTTGTCGTACGAGTTACCTCTACTCCCGACAGACATCGGCATACCTGCCCCGGCCAGCCTCCCTTGTACGGGATCGAGAGGTATCGGATTCCGCGCTCCGAGTGATGGACCAGCCCGTCCAACGGGTTTCTCGCCCGCTCCCCTGCTGATTTCTGGCGCAGGTAGCACATAACTCTGTCTTCGTGGATCCGCGACTACGTGTGCATCCCGCTCGGTGGCGCGCGGCGCAGCCGGGCTCGTGCGATCGTGAATATCCTGGTCACGTCTCTTCTCGCGGGTCTGTGGCACGGGGCGGCTTCAGCTTTCTCATCAACCCGTGGTCGTTGCGTTTTGTTAGCGGTGAATTCTTCTGAGTGTGGAATTTCAAATCGGTTGGTACCATGACTCGCGCTCGGCGCCGCGTGTGGCGCCATTTTCATGGGCGCGGCCATATTGAGGAGAACGTACCTGGGACGGCCAACAACCAGGCGCATCCTGCGCCTCCCAAACTTTTCGAGAGTTATCTCCCTGAATCTACTGCTTGTCATGGTCGCCGTTCTGTGGGTGGCCTGCTCGGGTGGCGGTGACTCGGAGACCCCGGAAGTCGTTTCTATTGATGGTCCGGCGCCGTCCGGCATTCCGGCTGAAGACCAGTTCCGGCCGTTTACGAATGTGGCGCTGGAGTTAGGCAGCCAGGCGCTGATCGAGAATCGGTATCCGGGTGTCGCCATTTTCGATTTCGACCGGGACGGCGACCTCGATTTCTATGTGACCTCGGCAGAGATCAACGCCCTGCTGGAAGTGACCCGCGGCGATGCCAACAAGATGTTTCGCAATGACGGCCACGCCAATTTCACGGAAGTGGCAGCGCTGGTTGGAGTGGCTCTCCCGGAAAGCAACAGCTCCGCGGTAGCCGCATGCGATTTCAACAACGACGGGTTCCAGGATCTGTATGTGGGCGCCATGGGCCGCATTGGCGACAAGCTTGACTACCGATCCGTGAACGAATCCGACGGCCTTGCAGACGTGATAAGAGACCGGCTGCTGTTGAACCTTGGCAACGGAACGTTCAGGGACATCACCATTAGCGCCTTCGGCTCATCAGTGAACATCAGGTCTGCCGGCTCGATCGCCTGTGCGGACGTGGATAACGATGGCTGGATCGATATCTACGTTGGAAATAGAGCAGATCAGGATTTCGTCCGCTTCGATGATCCCCGCCACCACGGACACTTCAACGTCCTCTACCGGAATAATGGCGATCTCACGTTCACAGACGTCACAGTTGAGGCCGGGCTGCTCAGCCCGCCGATCGTGATGCGCGACTTTGATGGCAACCCGATCACATTTCCCGATCCGACTGGCGCGGCCGTGGAAGGTTTTGACTCAGCGCTCGTCGATTCCGCAGGCAA
Organism: Chloroflexota bacterium; assembly: GCA_022567135.1. Taxonomy (GTDB): domain Bacteria; phylum Chloroflexota; class Dehalococcoidia; order Lucifugimonadales; family Lucifugimonadaceae; genus UBA1151. The sequence continues at coordinate 9,524 of JADFHP010000056.1, read as the reverse complement.
CATCGTCGGCGACCCGGCGGGACAGACGTGGGCGACGCTTTTCTTCGACCATGACGATGATGGTGACGCAGACCTGTGGGTAGCCGACGATGGCGATCGCCTCAAGGTGTTCCGCAATGACTCGACGCCGGGCGTGATCCGATTCACGCCCATTGGCGCCGCGATGGGCATTGACCTGTCCGGCGCCTGGATGGGATTCGCCCTGGGCGATTATGATCGGGACGCGGATCTGGACATTTTCGTGACGAACATGGGCTTCCATACGCTGGCCAGGCCGCAGCCGATACCGCCCGGAGGCGACTGCACCTACTCGGCCCAGTTCGATTGGGGCACGTGCGCACACTTTTTGCTCCAGAACAACGGTACCAGGGACAGTGGCGGCCTGGGCACGATTGGCGACTTTTCCGACGTTGCGGCGGAGACCGGCATTGATCCCAGCCGTGTGTTGCCCGCCGGTGGGCTTGATCCCAGTTTCTATGCACCTGAGTGGGACGTTCCGGTCGGTCTCGCCGCGTACGATTTCGGCTTCGGCACAACTTTCTTCGACATGGAAAACGACGGCGATCAGGACCTCTACTGGCTCGGGGCCCTCATCGCGCGCGGTGAAGGCCCGGGCGGCATGTTCGCCCCCGGATTTGGAAGGATGTTGCAGAATATTGCCCCCGGGGAGTTCAAAGACGTGACCGTGGAGGCCCGACTGGTGGACGCGGTCGACGTTGATTACTCGATAATCGACCCCGATAACCCGTCGTTCGATCGCCTACGACAGCGGCTGGGTCCGGAGTTCCACGAGAACGGAAAGGGCCTTGCGCAGGGCGATCTTGATGGGGATGGCTACGTCGACCTGATCGGCACCAACAGCAACGGGGAATCGTTGGACTCGTCCGGCAATCGCTTCATCACAAGCGGTCCTCTGTTCGTCTGGCTGAATGGCGGCGGCGGAAACAACTGGGCCACGTTGCGGCTCAAGGGCAGGATGGGCGAGGACGGAACGGGATCAAACGCCGATGCGATCGGCGCCAGGGTGTTTATCGAGAGCGTAGGGTTCGATGGCGAGTCCGTCACCCAGGTTCAGGATGTGCTGGGCTCTTCCAGTTTCCTCTCCATGAGTTCGCTGGATCTTAATTTCGGACTCGGTGAGGCGGAGCAGATCGACAAGCTCATCATTCGATGGCCGAGCGGCGTCGTCCAGGAGTTGAGCGGTCTCAAGGCCAACCAGGTGCACGAGATTCTCGAGCCCAGATCGTAGCCGCCCCGTAGCCACCCCGTGGCCGCCCCATGCCCACCAGGGTGCATGCATGGGAGGTACTCCTAGTCGTAGTGCTGCTTGTACTCGGTCTCGTCTCTCTCCGCCCCCTTGCTGTTGGGATCTAGCACCGGTCCCGCGTCGTCTTGTGGCTCGTAGCCAAGCAGCTTGCGGGCGCGGTCCAGAGAGAACATGCCCCAGTAGTTGTCGGACATGGCGTAGACGACCGTGTATCGCAACTCTTCAGGCGCGTCGACGGCCTTGTACATGATCTGCGCGGTGTCCCGGTGACTCAGCCAGAGTGAAAGAGCGGCGCCGGTAAACTTCGGGTCGTCCGTCGAAATCGTGAAGCCAATCCGGACATGTATCGACGACAGGCCGTGGTAGTCGTTGTAGTAGCTGCCCAGCGCCTCGCCGTATGCCTTCGAAGCACCGTAGTAGCCTGACGGCCTGATTGGAGTCGTCTCGTCCAGCAGAGGAACCGGTCGCTTCACTTTGTCGAACTCGCCCGCAAATATCGTCCGATACGGCTCATCGAGATAGTTGCCACCGACGGAATGCTGCGAGCTGCCGAAGACCACGCGCTTGATGCCCTGGATGCGGGCCGCCTCGAAGATGTTGTACGTGCCGACGAAGTTGTTCTTCAGGGCCGACTCCCAGTCGGCAGTAGCGCTTCGGTCGGCGGCCAGGTGCACGACCGTGTCCTGCCCCTCAAAAGCCGGCAAGATCGAATCGAGGTCGGATATATTGCCCTTGAAGTCGCGCTCCGGAGCGAGGCCTTCGGTACCATAGCGAGAAATCCCAGAAAGATCGTAGCGCTCCTCAAACTCCCCACGTATGGCGCTGCCCACGACGCCGCTCAGTCCTGTGACCAGGACCTTCTTTTTGCCTGCCATGTCCTCTCCTGTGGCTTATGTGATCGGACGGCCGTAATCGCCGTGACTGAGATATCTGGCAGCGAAGCCTAGCATCTTGTGCAACAGGGGTGAAACGCGCCGGCATGAGGTCACTCTTTAGCGCCCGCGCTTGCGCGAACGACGCGCCGGGGGCAGAATCGCGCCAATTTAGGTACTTAGTCCACAACACTCGGGGAGGCGACGAATGGTTGCGACGAGGACGGGGTCACAGAGACCATCGATCATGGGAACCACGCACGCGGTCTCATCCGGCCACTATCTGGCTTCGGCCGCGGCCTACCGCATTCTGGAGCAGGGCGGCAACGCCACCGACGCGGGAGTGGCGGGCGGTATTGCCATCAACGTTCTATTGCCGGACATGACCAGCTTCGGCGGCGTCGCTCCGATCATGATCTACGACTCGTCAAGCGACGATGTGTCCACGATCAGCGGCCTTGGCAGGTGGCCGCGGGCGGCGAGCGCGGACCATTTCCTGAGCGGGCGTGGTGGAGATATACCCATCGGCGTCGAGCGGGTCGTGGTCCCCGCAGCGGCGGCAGCGTGGCTCACGGCGCTGGAAGAGCACGGCACGATGAGCTTCGAGCAGGTAGTCACCCCGTCGCTCGAACTGGCACGTGACGGCTTTCCGATGCACATCACCGGCGCGGAGTCTCTGGAAGGGTTGACCGAGCAGTTCGAGATGTGGCCGTCGACTGCGAAGATCTTTGCGCCCAACGGCCGCTCGATTCAGTTCAAGGAGAAGTTCGTTCAGGCGGACCTTGCCCGCACGTTTGAGCGGATGATCGAAGTCGAGCAGAATGCGGCCGGACGGGGCCGCGAGGGGGCCATATCTGCCGTTCGTGAATATTTCTACTCAGGCGAGATCGGGAAGGAGATTTCCGACTTCGTGCAGGCGGAAGGCGGCTTTCTTACCGCCCAGGACATGGCCGATTTCGAAGTGGGGCATGAGAGCCCTGAAATTGGCTCTCTGAACGAGTACGAGGTGTACACCTGCGGGCCGTGGTGCCAGGGGCCGATGCTGGCCCAGGCGGTGCAGACGCTGTCGGCCGACGATCTGGCCTCGATGGGCCACAACACCCCGGACTACATCCATCTGCTGGTCGAGGCGCTCAACCTCGCATTCGCCGATCGGGACGCCTTCTTCGGCGACCCCGATTTCGTTGACGTGCCGATGAAGGGCCTGCTTTCACGCGAGTACACGGCGGACAGGCGGTCCGGGATAGACGCAAGCCGTGCATTTGGCATCATGCCGCCAGCCGGCGACCCGTGGCGATTCGAGGGGCGCAAGGCGCCCGCGAACTACGCGTATGAGCCGCCCGTGCCGGCCATCGCCGGGACTGAGCCGGACACCAGCTACGTCTGCGTCGTCGACAGGTGGGGCAACGCGTTCTCTGCGACGCCAAGCGATTCCCTCGGCGGCGTTCCGGTCGTGCCCGGCCTCGGCTTCACGCCGTCTGGACGCGGCTCTCAGAACTGGCTCGATTCGAAACATCCGTCTTCGCTGCAGCCGTGGAAGCGTCCGCGCCTGACCCCCAACCCTGCGATGGCGTTCAAGGACGGGAAGCTCCTGATGCCCTTTGGAACACCCGGTGGCGATGCTCAGCCGCAGACCATGTTGCAGCTATTCCTGAACGTCGCTGTGTTCGGTATGGACGTGCAGACGGCGATCGAAGCGCCGCGTTTCCAGTCGCTGAACTTCCCGAACTCGTTCTGGCCGCACAGTTACCCTGCCGGGACGTTGCGGCTGGAAGGCAGTGTGGGAGACGAGGTTGGAACCGTCCTGGAGGGCCGGGGCCACAAGATCGAGTGGCTGCAGCCGCACGATGCGATGACGGGTGCGGCATGCGCGATCACCCTGGACCACGATCAGGGCACGCTCGCGGCCGGCGCCGATATGCGGCGGGAGTCTTACGCCATCGGCCGGTAGCGCCTGGGTAGCTGCTGGTTAGCCTTCGGGTAGGTAGAGCGACCCAGTTTGATGAAATCCCGTATCTGGAACCGCGGACTTTTCGAACTGACCGCAAGTACGATCAGTCTGGTGGGGCCGCGATTCGCCCTCCGGCTGTCCGGCCGGGGGCGAGAACCGCGCGGCCCTGGCGCTGAACCGACCCACGCCCGACTCCAACGGGCGTGTCAATAATCATCCTGTCGTGGGTAAGCCAGTTTGATCATTTCTGAACGGCTGCCCACGGACGATCTGCGTGGAGACGATCGTTCGTGGGAGGACGAATCAATCGCCCGGCCTCTGGCCGACAAGACCTTCGGGGAGATGCTTCTCTATCCGGCAGACAGTGTCGGAGGGGTGATGATGCTCGAAGCAGCGTCGTTCCCTGGCTCGGACACCGTTGCAGATGCACTTGCTGACCTTAGCGACGGCACTCATCGCCACCCCGATATCTCACGCGTCTACGTCGTCGACAACCGGAACTCCCTGCTGGGAAGTTTGAGTCTGCCGGAACTGATATTCGCGCCGCCGTATGCCATGCTTCGCGAGGTCGTGACGGGCGAACCGGTGGCGATTGACGCCGGAGCGGGCTACGACGAGTGCGCCCGCTTGATGGCGAAACATGATCTGAGGAATCTGCCGGTCATAGACGCGGCGGGGATTCTGCAGGGAGCGATTGCGGCCGAAGACCTGGAGCGCATCGCCGAGAAGCGCGCCGCTGACGACGTCTTCAAGCTCCTGGGGCTGGGCGGTGAAGACCGTGCGCTCGGACCGTTCTGGAATTCTGTCCGCAGCCGCTCGCCGTGGCTGCTGTTGAACCTGATGACGGTGCTTTTCGCCGGCCTGCTGATCAGCCTGTTCGAGTCGACGATCGAGCGTGCGGCGCTCCTGGCGATATTCATCCCGGTCGTGGTTGGCCAGGCGGGCATTGCCGGCACCCAGACGGTCACCATGATCGTACGCGCCCTGGCACTGAATGAGGTGGACGAGCGGGACAGCCGGGCGCTGCTCATCAAAGAGGGCGCCCTGGCGGCGGTACAAGGCTCGGCGACGGCGGTGTTATTGCTGCTGCTGGTCTGGGCCTGGCAGGGCAACTTCGTCCTGGGCCTCATCGTGGGCGGATCCATCCTGATCAACCTCATCGTGGCGGCCCTGGGCGGGGTAGCAGTTCCACTGGCGATGAAGAAGGCGCGCATCGACCCGGCGGCATCGTCGATCGTGGTAGTCACGACGCTGACGGAGATGATCGGAATCCTGGCCTACCTGGGCATGGCGGCCTGGCTCATCTCCCTGCTGGTGACGAGTTAGGGATGGTGGGCATTACACGTGGGGGCGCACGGCCGTGCGCCCTTACCGCGACTAATCCTTGAACGCGGCCGCTACGTGTCGGCGCTGGATCTTTCCTGTGGCCGTACGCGGCAACTCTTCGGCGATGAAAATCCGTTCCGGCACCTTGAACCCGGCCAGTTGCTCACGGCAGAAAGCCTGAATCTCTTCGGCGGAAGTCTCTGAGGCCAGGACGACCGCCGCGTGCACAACCTCACCATACTTCTCGTCGGGTACGGCGAAGCAGACGGCTTCTGAGACGGCCGGGTGCTTGATCAGCACCGCGTCCACTTCGAGTGGCGAGATCTTTTCTCCGGCGCGGTTGATCAGCTCCTTGAGGCGGCCTGTGAGGGTGAGATAGCCGTCGTCCGAGAGTATTCCCTGGTCCCCGGTGTGGAACCAGCCGTGGGCGAAGGCCTCGGCGTTCGCATCGGGGTTGTTGGCATAGCCGTGGGTGACGTTTTCGCCGTTGATGACGACCTCGCCGCGCTCGCCGGGCGCCAGAAGGTTGCCCTGCTCGTCCATGATCGCGATGTCGACGCCGGTAGCCATGCCGACCGTACCCGGCCGCCTGTCACCGGGTGGCAGCGGGCTCGATGACATCTGGTGGGCCGCCTCGGTCATGCCGTAGGCCTCAAGAACGGGCGCGCCGAATCGCTTTTCCAACTGCTCGAACACGCTTGGCGCAAGTGCCGAGCTGCAGGACCGGATGAAGCGGAAGCTTTCGTCCGGCGCACCGTCGTCGTCAGCGCGCAATAACAAGATCTGATGAATTGTCGGCACCGCTGAATACCAGGTGGCCCCGGTCGTTTTCTGGATAGGCCAGAACGTGGATGCGCTGAACCTGTCCGGCACGACGATCGAGCCGCCCGAGCTTAAGGTGGAGAGGGCCGCGCCGATGAGGCCGTGCACATGGAACAGCGGCATCACGATCATGGCGATATCTTCCGGTGTGAGCTGGTAGGTTTTTTCGATGTTCTTGATCGAAGTGAGCAGGTTTCTGTGCGTCAGCGGCACACCCTTGGGGCGGCTGGTTGTGCCCGACGTGTGGAGGAACAGGCCCACGTCGTCCGGTGCCGGCAGCTTTGCCGTCTCTCTGTCTTCCAGCCGCGTGGCGCCGAAGAAGATCCGGGTCTCGCCGGCCTCGGTGGTGTCCGCGGTGAAGATGGGGATCTCCAGCGACTCTGCCGCGTCGCGCGCGGCGTCTGAGTCGGGCGCGATGATGGCGAACTGCGAGTCGGCGTCCTCCATGAAAAACTTGAACTCGTCTTCGGTGTAGGCGGAATTCAGAGGCGCGGCTGTACCACCGGCTCTGGCTACGGCCAGAAAGACGGTGATGAACTCAAGGCTGTTGGTGAGGACTATGGAGACCGGCCTGCCGGGAATCAGTCCGCATGCGGTGAGTTCCTCGGCCACGCGCCCGACCTCATCGGAGAGCGCGGCGTAGGTAAGCGTGGGGCCGCCGGGAATGACAACGGCATTGGATCCGGCGTCGCCGGCTTCCAGCAGTGTGGCGAGTGTGGTCAATTCCGATGGCCTCCCGGCAGGGGCGTTATTAGTCTCGGTAGAACTGGCCCGGTCGCTCTGGAACCGTGTTCAGGGTCAGACACGAAATTCTATCGCGATGACCACGCCCACCGAGTAGTCGCCTTTAGCGGCCTGCCCGGTTCGACGATTGCGATTCCAGTATCGGCGATACCTCTGGCTGCCAGTTGGAAGGCGTTTACCGCGCAGGTTTGGGGCTCGATGCAGAAGCTTTCGGCAGGGGTGTAGACCTGGAGGTGGCTCAATTCCGGAGACGAAGTGATGCTGAGTTCGATTTCAGGCCAGGTCAGCAGCGTCTCGCTCTCACTGCGGATCCGGAAGCAGTCATCGAGGCTGCCTACTTCGGGCGTAGAGGGTATCGTGAGATCCAGGACGCCGGTCGGCTGCGCGGTCTGGCCAGTTGGTGTCATGTTGAGGTCCAGTTTCCAGCGGGCTTCGACCTGGGCCTGGATGGTGGCGTCTTCCGAGCCGAGATTGCGTTTGAACCAGGGGTGCCAGCCGAAGCCGGCCGGAAAGGACTCATCGGCAGCCACGATCTCCATCGTCTGCACCAGGCTGGCGCCCTCGAGCGCCACATCGATGGTGAGAGCGCCCTCGAACGGCCAATCCGTGCCGAGGCCGGTTGAGAAGCGTGCGCTCAGAGGAGTAGCGGAATCGACCCGAAAGGGACTTTTCGCGACGGTTCCGTGTATTGCGTGTGGTGGGGCATTGACCGGTAGGAAATACTTTCGGCCCTCGTGGTCGAACAGGCCGTCCCGGATTCGATTCGGCCAGGGCGCCATGATGAAGCAGCCCATTCCGGGCGGCAGCTCGCGAGGATCGAACGGGCCGATGCCGCCGGTCAGCAACTCGAGTTCCTCTTCGTCGGTCCAGATCGCGAGTGACCTCAGGCTGGCTCCGGCCAGCGGTGTGTACACGGCGCGACCGAACTCGTTTTCGAGAATAACTTCGTTTTTTTCAACTGGCTGGCTCAACTAGTGTCCCCGGGTTTACTGGAGCGGTGGCTGGATGATATATCCAGCGCTCCGGCATCGGGCGAAGGGTATGTTGAAACCGCTGCGGGGCTAAGGTGTCCGGGCGGTCCCGATGCTAAACGGTGCGAACGCGGTAGCGTTTGGCGGGTCGACCAGGAATATCTCTGTGCTGGCCTCGAACGCTTCAGTCTGAATGACTAGACCAGCGCCGCCAACCATACGTGCCTCCATGCTTCGCCTGTATGGGCCAAGCGGAAGCAGACTGCTCAGGATCTGTCTCTCACCACCGAATTCCAGCGGAAATACGACCGTTGTAGAGGGTGGCCGCACAGCGATCGTCTCGACGTGGACCTCGAAGCCATCGAGCGGGCCGCCGACCGTGAACAGCCTCACCGTCACCGACTCGACTGGCTCGGAGAAGCTGCATGTCGCGGTGTTGACGCCGTCAAACGCGGTTGGGACCGGGTCAACACCAGGGACCGCCTGGAGGGCGAAGCCGGACGCGGGGCCGCTGAGTACGCAGTTGAGTGACGCCGATGCCGGCGCGCTCTGAGACGCCTCCGGTCCCTGCACGGGCGTCGAAGAGCCGCAGGCGATGGCGACAAGGATGACGGAGGCGACGACGAGAAACAGCCCCCGCCCGGGCCGCATAGTTTTCATGTCGGGATGCATATGTGTGATCTGCCTGAGGGGTACGAGGCTATTCGACGCTGTAATGACGCCGGCCCAGCCTGATGGATCCCAGTTTTCCAGTTCGAAAAATCGTAGCAGCCGATTCCTGCTACCGGCGATGAGGCTCATTGCCAATCACACCGGGTTCCCGCAAAATGACGCCGCTATATCTGTGATTAGCACGGAGGAGCGGAGATGGTTACGAATGTTCAGCCCTCAGCGGTCGACGCCGATCAGTTGCGCTCCCAGATTCGGGATAAGTATTCGGAAGTCGCCCGGGAGCCTGAGAAGGGCTTTCATTTCCACACGGGATCCTCACTTGCCGTGATGCTTGGGTATTCCGAAGAAAGAGTGAAGGCACTCCCCTCTTCTGCGGTCGACTCGTTTGCCGGAACCGGGAACCCGTTTGAATTCGGTGACATGAAGCCGGGTGAGCTGGTTGTCGACATCGGCAGTGGCGCGGGATTTGACGCCCTTCAATCCGCGCTGCAGGTCGGCCCGTTAGGACGGGTGATAGGTGTGGACATGACGCCCGCGATGCTTGCCAGGGCGCAAGAATCAGCCGATTCAATGGGGCTCCACAACATCGAATTCCGAGAGGGGCTGGCCGAGAGCCTGCCGGTTGAAGACGGCACCGCCGACGTAGTCACGAGCAACGGGGTCATCAATCTGACCCCGGATAAACTCGGCGTCTTGAAAGAGATTTATCGGGTTCTCAAGCCCGGCGGCCGTGCCCAGATCGCCGATATCACCGTTCAGATCGAGGTTCCGCAGTCGGCCAAGGACGATATCGATCTCTGGTCTGGCTGAATCGCCGGCGCTCTGCTGGAAGCAGAGTGGGAATGGGTCCTGGATGCGGCCGGATTCGTCGACGTCCAGTGGGGCAAGAAGATCGATGT
>JADFHP010000173.1 GCA_022567135.1 Chloroflexota bacterium | reverse complement strand
CGGGACGTCAACGGCGTGGGGGAGCTGGCTGTCGGCCTCGAACCCGTCGTTGCGTGACACGCACGAGTACATCTTGATCTTCCAGAAGCCGCCTTTCGGCAGGCCGCGCCACGAAGGCCAGGAAAGCACGATCAAAAAAGAGCAGTTCCTCGAGTGGACACGCAGCGTATGGGCGTTCGGCCCGCAGTCGGCGAAGCAGGCGGGTCACCCGGCCCCGTTTCCGCCCGAGTTGCCTCACCGATTGATGCAGCTCTACACCTATGACGGTGAAGTCGTGCTCGACCCCTTCATGGGCAGCGGAGCGACGGCCATCGCCGCCGTCCGGTCAGGCCGCCGGTACGTCGGCTATGACCTCTCCGCCGAATACCTGGCGCGCGCTGCTGAGCGGGTTGCGGCGGCGGTCGAGGGAAGTTCGGCCGGCCGCTAGAGCGCGGTAGCGGCCCGGAAGTTCAGAAATGTAATCGGCAACGGTGATTTCACCGTACACGGAAGGCCTCGGGGCGCGATTCCCGGGGCCTTTCTTTTTGGAGGGCAATCGTGAGCGTTCTCTCCGCTCAAGTGGACAGTTTTCCAATTCTTGGGCGGAGAGGATGTGAGGCACATCACCCAGCAGTTGCCGGTTTCGTATCACAGGCAGAGGTTAGGCCACTCGATACTCCGCGAGCGCCTTCTGGTTTATCTCGATGCCAAGTCCAGGCCTGTTCGGCGCGTATACACGACCGTCTATTATTTCCAACTCATCCATGTAGATCTTCCCGTGCATCGGGTCGACCGAGTCACGGTAGTACTCCAGCGTGAGTCCGTTGGGTATCGCGGCGACCAGGTGGATATGGACGTACTGATTGCCGTGCGGCGCTATGTCCAGGTCGTTTGCCTGCGCAAGTGCCGCGACTTTCATGAAGTCCGTTATGCCGCCCAGGATCAAGGCGTCCGGCTGGAGAATGTCCACGGCCCGGTGGTTGATCATGTCCCGGAATCCATACCGGGTGTACTCGTTCTCACCGGCGGCCACGGGAACCCCCGTTGCCATGGTGATCTCGCGCTGGCCGATATAGTCGTCGGGCTCTACCGGCTCTTCGAACCAGAATAGGTCGTACTTCTCCGCCTTACGGGCAAACTCGATGGCCTGGTAATGGCGATAGGCGTTGTTGGCGTCCACCATCACCTTCACGTCAGGCCCGACTGCTTCCCGGACCGTGCGCACACGCTCGATATCTTCGTTGATTGGCACTCCGCCTACCTTCATTTTCACGGCCGTGGCCCCGAGCTCCATGTTGCGCTCCATCTCCATCGCCAACTCACGGAGACCCTTCCCCTCTTCGTAGTAGCCACCGGCGATGTAGGTGTCCACGGAATCAGTGAAGCCGCCTAACAATTTGTACAGGGGCATGTCCGCGACCTTCGCTTTGAGATCCCAGAGTGCGATGTCGATTCCGCTGATCACCCGCGTCGTGACCCCGCGGCGTCCAACCAGTTTCGGACGCCACATCTCATGCCAGTGCCTCTCGTTGTCCAGAGGGTCTCGGCCGATGAGAACCTGCTTGAGGTACTCCAGAATCGCGACGCCGACTTCCGGTGCGTCCTGTATGCCGGAGCCCAGACCCACTCCCGTAACTCCCTCGTCGGTCTCAATGAAGACGACGCTAATACCGGAGTGGGTATATGTGTACAGGCCGTTGGTTATGGGTGTGTGCCGGGGCCAGCGGTAGACCTCAGCCCTGACATCTGTGATTTTCATGATCGTCCTCCCCTGGTCTTCACGAAACCCGCCCGCCGATCGCGGACGAAGGCGTCCTCTCCGATTCGTTATCTATTTCAATTCGGTTACTCCAACTGGCGTAATCGTGGATCGAGATGGTCGCGCAGCCAGTCACCAAGGAATACCAGTGAGGTAACCGTGAGCCCGATGGCTATGCCGGGGAATGCGGCTACCCACCAGGCATCGGTGAGATACAGGCGGCCGTCCGAGATCATCCCGCCCCACGATGGCGTTGGCGGCGGGACTCCCACGCCGAGGAAACTCAGGCCCGCCTCGGCCAAAATCACCGTGCCCACCTGGTTGGTTGCGACGACTACTACCGTGCTGAACAGCCCGGGCAGGATGTGGCGATAGAGAATCCGGGGGGTTGGCGCTCCCGCCACCTTTGCCAGATCCACGTAGTCCCGCTCTTTGAGACTTAGCGTCTCGGCCCGCACCTGGCGCGCGAATCCCGGCCACAGTCCTATAGATAAGATGCCAAGCAAAAGCCAGAAACTGGGCCCAACCGCGACCGCGAGTACGAGCGCGATTAATATCACGGGAATGGCGTTCATGGCGTCAACAAGGCGCATGATCGCCTCGTCGACCCAGCCTCCGTACCAACCCGATATGAGCCCCAGCGCGGTTCCGAACGACCCCGCGACCAGTATTGTGCCCGCGGCGATAATCAGGGAGACCCGGGCTCCGAAAAGTAGCCGCGTATATATGTCTCTGCCAACGCTGTCTGCGCCCAGCAGATGGCCGCCTTCACCGCCGAATATCGCCGGTTCAGCATGTCGGTCGCGCAGTTCCCCGTAGCGCTCAGGAAACGGGGCGATCCATGAAGCGGTGATAGCGGCAAACAAGAGGACAGAAAGGACCGCAACGGAGAACACCGGGTAAGCGCGGAATAGCCGCAGAGTCCTTACCAGGCGCCCCGAACGACGACGCGACAGCCCTTCGATCGCTACATCCTGTGCTACATCCATGGCCTGCCCAGAATTTGAGCCTTACTGATGTTTTGGAATTTATCCATAGCGGATTCGTGGGTCGACAAGGCCATAAAGTACGTCGACGAAAAATGAGACTATCAAATAGAAGAACGTAATAAATATCATCACGCCTTGCAGTACGGCATAATCTGAAGACCTAACCGCATCGATCGCCAGCAATCCCAGGCCGGGCCAGGCGAAGACCGTCTCGGTGATTATGGCTCCGGTAATGAGCCCTCCCAGTGTCAGCCCGGCGAAAGTGAGCGGCGCGAGGATGGCGTTTCTCAGAGCGTGCTTGAAGATTACCTGTTCATTGCTCACACCCTTGGCACGGGCGAGAACCACATACTGCGAGTCGAGCACCTCGAGCATCGCCGAGCGAACGAGGCGCATTTGGCCGCCGGCGGCAGCCCAACCCAGAGCGATGGACGGCAGAATGAAGTGATCTATTCCACCGTCGCGCGAGGTGGGTAATAGGTCCAACTTCACGGCGAAGATGAAGATTGCCATGATGGCAATCCAGAATGACGGGAGCGCATGGCCGAGGACAGCGAACAGGCGGCCCAGTATGTCCCAGCCTGTCCCGCGCTTGACCGCCGACAGTATTCCCAACGGGATGCCGATCACTATCGAGAAGAGAAATCCCGCGGCAGCCAGCTTGGCCGTTGCGGGAAGCCGCTCGAGCACGATATCGAACACCGGCCGTCGCTGGTGAATCGATTTTCCAAGATCCGCTACAGCCAGCTTCCGGATGAATACGCCGTACTGATATACAAGCGGTCTATCCAGCCCCAGTTCCCTTCCCAACGCGTCGTAGGTTTCCTGGGACAGGTTCTCGTCTGTGTACAGCGTCCTGGGATCACCCTGCAGGCGGGCCAGAATGAATATCACCATCGTGACGATAAGTACCGCGATGAATGACGCGATCAATCGCTTTCTCAGAAATGAGAGCAACGCAAGCTACCCTGACGTTGGTGGTTAAGCGCCCCGGCAAGCACGTCGGACGAGCAAGGGCCAATCGCGAAGATCATGTCGGCTGCGGCCCTGCCTGGAGGACCGCAGCCGACATATCACTTACCCGGGGCACCTTTCGTAGCGCCCCTTATGAGCCTATCTAACGAGGCTTTTGGAGGTGCTCAAAGTCCATCAACTCCGAGGCGTGGCCATTGAATGGCGTCCTCGGCCATTCGCCGATCTTGTCGGGATTGATGGCGTAGATCTCACTGAACTCTATGAGCGGGAAGCTCAAGTGTTGGTCAAAGGCCCACGCGTACTGCTTGTTTCGAATCAGGTCGAGTTGGGCCGGCGTAGTCGCTAAGGCCGCCGCAGCCACGTGTACCAGCAATCCGGGAACTTCATACCCGGAGTTGAAAGCTGATGTCGGATTTTCACCGAATCCTCTCGCTTCCGGAATCGGTGTGACACCAGTCCCTACACCGACTCTGACCCCGTTGAACGAACGGTCGACCAGTTGGACGCGAATCGCGTCATCGGCTATCCGCTCGATTTTTGGTTTGAGACCAATGGCGTCCCACATCCCCGAGACGATATCGCAGAATTCCGT
>JADFHP010000172.1 GCA_022567135.1 Chloroflexota bacterium | reverse complement strand
GATTGTCCCGCGATGCGGCGCTGGCAGCGCTGACCAGCGATGCCGCCGCCATCTTGGAGATGGAGAATCGGCTCGGCTCTCTCGAAGTCGGCAAGCTCGGTCATGCCGTCGTGATGACCGGGCCGTTCGACCATGCCCAGAGCAAAGTCCGTTACCTGCTCGTCGATGGTCAGAAATTCGAGTACAACGCCAAGGCGAAGCCGGTCGAAACGGACCAAGGCGACGCGAAACCGGCTACCGACCTGGCGGGCAAGTGGAACCTGACAATCGACTCGGCCGAAGGGAAAGTCGTAGCCGTGCTGGAACTGACACAGAAGGGAAAAGACCTTCGTGGAATCTTCACCAGCGAACAGGGCAACGGCACGCTGACGTCGGGATCAATCGTTGCGGAGCAGGTCGAATTTGTCGTCGCCATCGGCGCCGGTGCACGAACCATTCGATTGAAATTTGCCGGCCTGCTGAAAGACAACAAACTGGCCGGCGAACTCAAAGCCCCCTTCGGCGCGGCAACCAAATGGAGGGCAGAGCGTGAGCAGGCAAGCCCGGCGCCGCAGACCAGCACATCCGGCTCTGCAATTACGGGGATGTCCTTCGAGTAGCTGAGCATGGCCTGTCTCCCCACACGTGGGCAGGGGCACGTTGCAACGGACCCCCTGCCGTGGGCGATTACCCGCCCGTGACCTTGTCGTACATCGACGGAATCAGCGGGAATATCCAGCCGCGATTCTGGATGATCGCCCTCGATAAGTCCGGTGGAATCGCCACGATGATTTCCGGCTCCAGCGCGAACCGGCCGGTGAATCCACCGATAGCGCTTCGTGCATGCACACCCGCATAGCCGCCGGGGTCGAGTCCGTCCTCGGCGTAGTGGCCCGTGCCGCCGCCGAACACGTCCTGCCAGCGGTTGGAGAAGCCGTTGACAACGGCTGGGCCTGAGTTGAACGCAACGTCCGTGGAAACGACCATTCCAAGCGCCTTGACGGTATAAAGAACATCGTTGAGATCGCCGCCCTCGCCGCCGCACTTGAGCGCCCAGTGCAGGTTCCGGATGTGGTGCTCCGCGCACTGCCGTCCCGCGTCCTGGCCGTGGGCCACTACGTCCGGGTCGTCGCTCATCGGCATGTCGCCGATACCGACGCCTGACAGGTAGACCAGCCCGCTCTCGTGGAACACCGCGCCGGCTATGTTGCGTCCGGCCAGCGACGTGACGATCTCGTCCTGTGACTTGAGATCGATACCCAGCTCGCTTACCCGGTCGTACACGTCAAAGTTGCGGCGCAGTTCGCTCGGGATGATTGCTTCGTCGTAAAACTTGCCCAACTCGTAGCTCCGATCTTTTTGTTGCTCCACCGTCCATGGTGTTCAGGGATGTTCCGGCCACCGGGGAGATGGAGAAGCGGTCCTGAGTGCGATCAGCGATTCTAATTCATGGCGGTCGGATGAACGTTACAATCGCCAGGTGCGGGGCATGTGCGTGGGAGGATTCGTGTAGATGAGGTCCTGGCTGATCGTGGTGATCGTTGTGTCGCTGGCCGTCGGCTGCGGGGCCCAGACCGAGCAGCGAGTCTTGACCACGCGATTGATGGAAGGGGAGCGAGGCGTGCTGGTTGAACGTGACGGCTGCCTGAGGTTGGCTGCGAGTCTCGAATCCGATGCTCCGAGCCGCGCCATCGTATGGCAGAAAGATGTGTTCGAGATTACCCGGGTGGGCGACGAGTTTCAGATCATCGACGTCGAGTTGGGCGATAGCGATAGCCCAGTGATATGGAATCTCGGAGATAGCGTTACAGCAGGGGGGGCTTCAGACTTCGGGCCTCCAGACTTCCACGCAGGCGAGGGTTTTACGGAGCGCTGCTCTGGGCCGTATGTACTCATCAGTGACGTCCAGTGACGCCACCGTCTGTCGCTCCTATCCGACAGCCCTAAATCGCGTACTCGCGCAGCAGGCCGCGCAGATAGCCATGCGCCAGCTTCATCGCCTGCATATCCGGCGTTCCGTCTCGGCCCTCGAACACTACCGATAGCCAGCCCTTGAAGCCAGATGCCTTCAGTATCGACATCACCCGCGGGTAGTCGATCCACTCTTCGCTGCCCGACCCGATGGCGTAAATCTTTGCTCTCACCAGCACGGCCCGGTCTATCGACCCGGCGATGTTGTCGTAGAGGTCGTAGTCGTCCCGATTCGGATCCTCGTCATATTTGCTCGCGCCCCTGCCGCCCCGGTACTGGCCGGTGTCCAGGATGTGGACGAAATACGGATCGTCGATCTCGTCGAGCATCTGCATGATCTGGTCTGAGGTGGCGGGGAACATTCCGTGATTGTGGTTGTGAAGGCCGATCACGACTTTCTGTTCGCGGGCGAATGCCGTCACTTCCCGAAAATAGGCGGCGAGGCGCGGCCACGCCTCCTCGTCCGACTCGCCTGGCTCGGGCTGGCAGCCGACCAGCCTGAGCATCGGCACCTGCATGGCGCGGGCGACGCTGATCCAGTGCTTGATGTGGGCGATGTGGCCGTCATCGTCGCCTCGCCAGCCCTGTCCGAAGCCCCCGCCAACGCCGAAATAGTTGATCGGCATGCCCAATAGCAGCGTGTGCAGCCGCAGCCGCTCCAGGTATTCCGGATCGGTCGACTCGAACTGCCGATCTTCGAGATCAACGCCGTCGTAGCCCAGGTCGGCAGCGATCTGGATCAGCTCAAAGAGGTCGTATTCGCCTGACGGAACGCTCTCCTTGAACGAGAGCGTCTGCATCGAGAGTTTTATCAACGCAATTCCTACATCTCGTACTTCGCGAGCATGTCGCGCAGGAACGTGTTTGCCAGCGGTACGGCGGCCGGCTCGTCCAACTCGTCCTGTCCCTCGAACACAATCGACATCCAGCCGTTGAACCCGACGTTCTTCAGGATGGGCATGATGCGGTCGTAGTCCAGCCACGCCTCTTTGCCCGAGGCGATGCGGTAGATCTTCGCCCGCACGTGCACTGCCCGAGGCGCGCTCGTCTCGATGCTGCCGTAGAAGTTCCACTCCGGGTCTTCCTTGCCCCGCTCGCCGTAAGAGGCGCCGGGGGAGCCGCGGTACTGGCCGGTATCGAGGATGTGGGAGTAGTAATCGTCGCCGACCTCATCGAGGATTTTTATCACCTGGTCACCGGTAGCAGGGATGCAGCCGTGGTTGTGGTTGTGCAGGGCGCAGATGACGTGTTTCGACCGGCCGTAAGCCGTCACCTGTTTCGTGGCGTCGACGAGGCGCGGCCAGGCGTCCTCTTCTGAGTCGCCTTCGGGAATCCAGCCGCCGAATACGCGCACCATCTGGATGCCCATGCGGTCCGCAACGTCTATCCAGCCCTTGACCATCTCGATCTGCTCTTCCCACTCAGCGCCTGTCTTGAGGAAGTTGTTGCTGATCCCTATGTAGCAGATGTGGAGTCCGGCCTCCAGGCACAGGCGCCGGATATGCTCCAGGTACTCATCGTCGGTCGAAGCGAAGTGCGCCCAGTGGATGTCGATGCCGTCCATCCGGTACTCGGCGGCCTTGGCGATGATGCCTTCGAGGTCGATTTGCCCATTCTTGAACGTGTCCCTGTAGCAGAGTGACTGCATGCTCAGCTTTATCAACTTTTCGTCCTTCGGGCTCAGGCGCCGGGGCCGGTCCGTCCGTATGCAGAGATTTGATGGCGTTCCATCAGCGGCGGGAGAGTAACATAGGCCGCTGCTGCGAAACTCGCCAGGTGAACTTGCCCTTGAACAAGATCGACTCACATCTCCACGTCTGGGCGCATGATCCGGAGAAGTATCCGTACCGGCCGGGCGCGGGTGAGCCTGACGCGCGGGGCGATGCGGAGTTTCTGATCGAGCTTCAGCAAGAAGCTGGCATCTCCGGCGCGCTGATCGTCCAGCCAATTCACCACGGATTCGACCACCGGTACGTGACGGACACCCTCGGGCGTTGGCCCGACCGGTTCATCGGCATGGCGCTGGTCAACCCGTCAGCCAGCGACCCGGTAGCCGAGCTTCGGCGGCTGGTGGAGGAAGATGGGTACAGGGGCGTGCGACTCAACCCCGCGCTGTGGCCCGACGGGGAATCAATGGATGGACCCATCGGGGATGCGCTGATGGGCTACTGTGAAGAGGCTGGCATAGTCGCCGGTTTCCTGATCGAGCCACGCCACTTCCACGAGGTGGACGCGCTCTGCGCCAGGCATCCCGGCACAGCGGTGATCATCGATCACTTCGGCCGCGTGAAACCGACCGAGGCAGGCAAGGCGGACGTAGACGCCCTCATGGGGCTGAGCCGGCATCGGAATACGTACGTGAAGGTTTCAGG
>JADFHP010000055.1 GCA_022567135.1 Chloroflexota bacterium | reverse complement strand
GAGTCATCGGCCAAGAACTTCGAGACGACGGGTGTGACGTTCCTGGCGCGTAAACCGGGGTAGGCTACCCCGTCCCGCGACGCCGCGCGACGTGCTCGCTGCTCCTCGGCTGCGGGGCGCGACGGGTGATCAGATTTGACCCGCGGTAGCGCCATGAATAGAATCGAGCCGATGGCGCGGCTTCCGGGGAGGACCAAACGGGTCTGAAGCCGCCTCTGAACGGACCTCGTCGGCATGACCGTGGCCTTTGTTGAGAGCCAGGATGCTGACGTCTGTAATGCTGTGACTCCTCCGAGTCACTCTTGTGCCCGCTCCCGGTCGCGTGGTGAGCGCCTCTTTACAGACGGCTAACCGAGGGTCTTTTAGCTGGTGCGTACCGGCCTGCGTCGAAACGCGGCTCGGATTTTCGGCCCCGGGAGTCCAGTCGGTTTGCGCGCCTGACAGGGAGGAGACCCAGATGCGGGCAGTGATTCTTGCCGCCGGTGAAGGCAGCCGTATGAACGGTGCTGGATCGGGTGAACATAAGGCGCTAAGGAAGATCCTGGGGATCTCAATAATCGAACGCGGGATCCTCGCGATGCGGGACGCCGGGGTGCGCGATGTCACCGTGATCATTGGTTATGCGGGAGACAAGGTGCGGGATGCCCTCGGCGACGGCAGCCGCCTGGGTGTATCGATTGAGTATGTCGAAAATACCGATTGGCGGCGGGGCAACGGTACGAGCGTTTACGCGGCGAGAAATACGGTTGGCAACGATGAGTTCATCGTCGCAATGGCGGATCACTGGTACGAACCGGAGATAGCGAAACTCCTCGCCGCAAACTCTAGCGGCGGAGTGGTCAGCAAGCTCTGTGTGGACCTTGATACCGGTTCGCCGTTACGTTCGGATGAGGCAACCAGGGTTCAAGTAATTGCCGACGGGTCGATCGCACTGGTGGGCAAGGGTCTTTCCAAATTCAATGCTATCGATTGCGGCCTGTTTCTATTCAATCGGGACATATTCGGCGCGCTGCAACAGGGCTTCGCAGCGGGAGAATATGAGCTGGGAGCGGCGGCCAACCGGCTCGCGTCGACCGGGCGTCTCGAGATGGTCGACGTAGAAGGCTTCTTCTGGGAAGACATCGATACCGAAGATGAGCTGAAGGCCGCGTCCCGGAAACTACGGCGGTCCCTTCCCGGCTCAGATGACGGTTTGATCGCCAAGTACCTGAACCGGCGCCTGTCGGTGCCGATGTCGATGATCGCGATCAAGGCCCGGCTCACGCCGAACGTCGTTAGTTTGCTGGCGCTGCTGCTCGCGGTGTTTGCCGGAGTGGCATTCGCATTTGGCAACATCATAGCCGGGGCGGTCGCGGCGCAGATGGCGTCCATCGTGGACGGCTCGGATGGCGAAGTGGCCCGCGCCCGCTTCATGAGTTCGAAGCGGGGCGGGCTGGTCGACTCGGTGTTCGACCGGGTGGCTGACGGCTTCATTCTGGGTGGCGCGGGCTACCACGTCCTCACCGGTTCGCCGGAGTCGTGGGAATTCGTGATTGTGCTGATGGCAGTGGCTATCGCGCCGATGTCAATGATCCTCAAGGACCGGTTCCAACTCGCGACGGGGCGCAAATGGCAAAGCGAGCTGGATGATGGCGCCGCCCGGGTCCTGTTGGCGACCAGGGATGGGCGGCTGTTCGTCCTGTTCCTCGGCGGGCTGTTGAACCTGCTCGCTCCGGCGCTGGCGTTTGTCGCGATAACCGGGATGTTGCTGCTGGTGTGGCGGCTGGTGCTGGCCTGGGTGCAGATGGCGCCCGGCCAGATGACGCCGATCACGATGCCGCCCGAGACGCCGGACGCGGTGCCAGCTCTGAGCCAGAGCGGCTCGGAGGCCGGGGGCTAGCTGTACCTCCCACCGACGTTGTTTAGAGCCTTGAGGCGGGTACCGCCCCACCGATACCGCCGTCCACACGGCGGTATAAACGGAGCCACCCCGGCCTCACGCCTGTAAACAGCGTTGGCGGGAAGTACAACCAGGCGACCCGTAGGTCATCCTGAGGTCCCCCGAAGGATCTCATCCTAAGTCAGTCATTCGCGTCGCCATGGCCCGCGACCCTCCGGCCAGGGACGCTTGAAGGCGCGTCGCCTCGCGGGCGTCGGAGGCACGAACCTTTCCGCTTGAGACGGACTCCGGATGACGAAGTGGGGTGGAGCGAGTGGCCGTGCGGATCGCCCACCCGCTACACTGCGCCGCACTCAGCCCACGTAATCGACGCAATCGGGCGGGAAGGACAGCGCCTTGAAGCTTGAGATGTTCCACCTGGCTCCGTACCGTGGTCTGCCCGACGATTTTCGGGAGAAGTACCGCAGCGTCTGGGTAGACGTTCCCTCCCACCTCTTCGACCCCGAGAAGGCGCACGAGTACTACAACCAGACGCTGGACGAGCTGGTCTATGCGGCCGAGATGGGCTACGACGGCATCTGCGTCAACGAGCACCACCAGAACGCCTACGGCCTGATGCCCTCGCCCAACCTGATGGCCGCCGCCATGGCCCGCCAGACGAAGGACGTCGCAATCATCGTCATGGGCAACTCGATCGCCCTCTACGACCCGCCAATCCGTGTGGCCGAAGAGATGGCTATGCTCGACTGCATCAGCGGTGGGCGGCTGGTCGCGGGACTGCCAGTCGGCACCAGCATGGACACCACCTTCGCCTACGGAGTGAACCCGTCGATCATCCGCGAGAAGCATGCCGAGGCCGAGGAGCTGATCCTGAGAGCGTGGACTGAAGACGAGATATTCTCCTTCGACGGCAAGTACACGCAGCTCCGCTATGTCAACATTTGGCCGAAGCCCATGCAGAAACCCCACCCGCCCGTCTGGGTGCCCGGCGCGGGCTCGATCGAGACCTGGCAGCAGACTGTCGACAAGGGCTTCCTGTACGCCTACCTGTCGTACAGCGGCTTCAAGCGGGGCCAAAAGGTCATGGGCGGCTTCTGGAAGAACGCGCACGCTGCGGGCGTGGACAACCCGTATCAGGCCGGCTTCCTGCAGCTCGTCTGCGTCGGCGATAGTGAGCAGGAGGTAGCCGATAAGTACGGCCCCCACATCGAGTACTTTTTCAACAAGATGCTCCACGTCTACGCGGGCTTCGCCGACGCGCCCGGTTACCGGACCATCGAAACCATCAAGGCAGGGCTGATGGCCCAGACCTCAAGCTTCGGCCGCCCAGGCGCCGAGGTCGCCAGCTTCGAGCAGTTGAAGGAGCAGGGCAACGTGATAGCCGGGACGCCGAAGCAGGTGACCGAGCAGCTCGAGTACGTCATCAAGGATCTCCACATCGGCCATCTGATGATCCTCAACCAGGTCGGGTCGATGCCCCATGAGCTGGCCCTGGAAAACATCAAGCGCACGGCCACCGAGGTGGTGCCCAACCTGCGGCATATCTGGAACGACAACCCCGAGTACACGGACGACTGGTGGCCATCGGGCGCGCTGGTTCGCGACGGCGCGGGTGCGGCGGTATGAAGGAATCGTCGCTGCCGGTCCGGAACGGACAGTTCAACGTCGACATCCTGCAGAGTGGCGACGGCCTGCCGCTGCTCTTCCTCCATGGCATCGGCGGCCTCCAATGGGACCCGTTCCTGGAGCGGCTGGCCTCGAGCCATCGCGTGATCGCGCCGCGAATGCCGGGCTTTGGTGGATCCACCGGCTCTGAGACCCTCTCGGACATACACGATCTCGTCTACTTCTACCTGGATCTTCTCGACGCTCTCGATCTTCGGGATTTCGGCATCGTCGGCCACTCGCTTGGCGGGATGATCGCGGCCGAGCTTGCAGCGGTGCAGCCGGAGCGATTCACGAAAGTCGTGCTCATAGCGCCGCTGGGCCTGTGGGACCCGGAGCATCCGGTGCTCGACTTCTTCTCCGTTGCCCCGGCCGAGCTGTCCCAGGCGATGTACTTCGACCAGAAGTCCGAGGCCGCAAAAGCGCTCGCCTCGACCCCGCAGGCCAAGTTGCCGGAAGTCGACCCGGACACCGAAGAGGGCAAGGCGGTCATCGACTTCTACGTCGAACGCGCCAAGTCGATGTCGACGGCAGCAAAATACCTCTGGCCGATCCCAAACAAGGGCCTATCGAAACGCCTGCACCGCCTCACGCAGCAGACGCTGCTGATCTGGGGCGCCGACGACGGCATCTGCCCGCCCGCATACGGCATCGACTTCATGGACACCCTTCCCAACGCCACGCTGCACCTCGTCCCCGAGGCGGCGCACATGGTCTGCGTGGAACAGCCGGATGCGGTGGCGGAGCTGGTGGCGGGGTTCGTGGGCGAGGCGTAGTGGGCTGGCGACCGCGTGCAGGCTTTTCGTCTGGTAAGGACCCGTGGAAGGAGGGGTGCGAATGCCATTCTCAGGGGCCATCATGATCTCGGATAAGGACAACATCGCCGTCTGCCTGGAGGACATCGAGGCCGGCGCCGATGTTGAGGTTCGACTGGGTGGGGAGGTTCGCGTCGTCACGGCGCTGGAGGAGATTCCGTTCGGCTTCAAGATCGCGCTTGCCGATATCGCGAAGGGCGATCACGTTCTCAAGTACGGGGAGTCGATCGGCCTTGCCTCGTCGCCGATAAAGAGGGGCGACATGGTGCATGTCCACAACCTTGAGGGCGGCAAGGGTCGCGGGGATCTGGAAACCGGGGCGTCGAGATGAACTTCATGGGATATGAGCGTCCTGACGGCTCCATTGGCGCCCGGAATTATGTGCTGGTGATCCCTTCGCTGCTCAGCGGCCTGGTTGCGTCAAAGATCTGCGAATTCGTTGATGGCACCCGGACGATCGTAATCGCTTCCGGCAACTTCGAGGGCCACACCAATCACGATAGAGCGATCGCCGACCGTGCGCTGATAGGCCTCGGCCTCAACCCCAACGTCGCTTCGGTGATCGTCGACAACGAGTATCGGTCCGTGCTGCCGCTTAGCGAGGAGATCGCGAAGTCAGGCAAGCGGGTTGAGACGCTCGACCCGGCGAAAGACGGCGGCACGTTCGGGACTATCGAGAAGGGCGTGCAGCTCGCCAGGGAGATGGTGCGTGAAGCCTCCCAGATGAGGCGTCAGGAGTTCGACATGGGCGAGCTGACGCTGGCCGTAAAGTGCGGCGGCTCCGACGCCACGTCGGGCATCGCCGGCAACCCGGTGGTCGGCCACGTCTTCGACAGGATCATCGATGCCGGAGGGGCGGCTATATTTGGCGAAAACACTGAGATCGTCGGCGCCGAGCATGTCCTCGCGAAACGCGCGGTAAACAAAGAGGTCGCGCAGCGAATTCTGAAAGCAGCCGACGATATAGACGCCGCAGTCAAATCGACCGGCGAGGACCTTCGCACGATCAATCCCACCGAGGGGAACAAGGCCGGCGGACTCTCCACCATCGAAGAGAAGTCGCTTGGCGCCATTCATAAGTCAGGAACGAAGCCGATAGAGGGCGTGCTGGAGTACGGAGAGAGGCCTCCAGGCAAAGGCCTCTGGTGGTGCGACAACAACCCCGGTATGAACATCTTCACCGGCTATGCGGCATCAGGCGCCCAACTCACGATTCAGTCGACAGGGACGACCAGCTTCCCGACGGCCTACGACCTGTTGCTGCCATCTACAGGAGTCGTCGCACCGCACTTTTACACGACTGCGAATCCGCGCACCGTAGCCCTCGCCCCGACCAGCATCGACTTCTACTCCGGGGGCGTCCTGGAAGGCACGGATACCATCGAGTCAGCAGGAGAAAAGCTGCTGGAGATGGTCCTCGACGTGGTCTCGGGCACAATGACAAAAGTAGAAACGATCAAGCACCAGAACCCGACGTCATTTTATCTGCGGGATCCGGTTTTCTGACCCAGGCAGGTGACCCCGCACCCTTCGACCAGCTCAGGACGGCGCCTTCTCCGGATTGGGGCGTCGTCGGCCGGCCGAGGGTGTGTGCCCGCGCGGGCTACAGCATTAGCGGACTTCGTCTACCATGCCGGGCACTATGCCTGAGCGTAATTTCGAAGCCGCCGGCGCATTGGCGATGCCTGGGACCGTTGGGCGTCTCGTGCGCCTGGCAGCCGGGATCGCGCTACTCGCCCTGGTTGCGTGGAACGCTGCTACCGTCGGTTCAGAAGTGGATTCCAACCCCGGCCTGTGGATCGGCGCGGGCATTTCATTGTGGCTAATCATTGAAGTTGTCAACGTCGGGCTCGGCAAAGACTGGGGCCAACTTCCCAGAATCGCTTCAGTCGTCGGCGCCGTTGTACTCTTCATCGTCGGGCTGATCGTCACCGGAGCGGTCCTGTCACAACTGTTCTTGTGGGGCCTGATGTTGTATACCCTCGGGGTATACGGATGGCTGGGCACCTCGTTCATTCTCGCTGCAGGTTTCGCCGTGCCTGGCTGAGAGATGAGAGCGCTGCCCCACGTGGTGGGGCTGATCCTTCGACATCCGGCGACCGAACACACCTGAGCCGGCCCTCTTACCGCTTTGGATAAGTGGGAACGGGACAGGCGATAAACCATGTGCGATGATCGTGGAACGCGTGCGGGCGAAGCGGGATACTTCGGATCCTAAAATCTCCTAACCGGCGACTAACATCAAATGGATGAAGACATATACGCCGGCGTTGTGTTGAGGACGGAAATTTTGGGCGTCTCAATCCCCTGCAGAGACATTGGCGGCGGGTGTGATGAGCCAATTCAGGGTGGCTCGCTTGATGAATTGGTTGAAGTCACGGCCGCCCATGCTGTTAATGTCCACGGCTTGTCTGAGCCTGCCTCGAAGAGCGCGACGGTCCTCACGCAGATCAGGGCTGCAATACCGCAGACCAGCCGACCGCTTGCCTACCGGTCTGTGAACTTCACGTTCTTCCCCGAATCGTCTTAGAACTCCCCCGCGTCGCCTCCCTGAGACATGTGGAGCCCGGACACGGATACAGCGGGCACGCGTTCGCGTTTAATGTCGAGTGCCGTTTCCACCGCGACTTCAATCCACTCCCGCTCCGGGACGCCCTTGTACCCATCGGGAGTCATGTAGACGCGGCATCGGGGTGTGTAGTCGCCGGTGTCTTCGTAATCGGGGTCGACGTCTACGCCGTTGATGCGGATGGTTGGCGAGCCGGGGAATTTGACCCGCTCGCCGGTCTCGAGGTCCGGCACCTCTATCAGTTCGACCTTTGCATCAACATTTTTGGCGGCCAGGACGTCGTCGAGTATCTCGCGGGCGGCGTGGTGGTTTGGGCAGCCCTCGAACCATTGGAGTTCGATTTTCATTGTTCCCGTTCCTTTGTTCTGGAAGGTTCGGAGGCGGCCGAATGTCCTGGTCAGTCGGACATTCGGTCGCACTCCCGAGGTTGAATGGTGAATTGCCGCGGCTACTTCGTTGCAGGCTCGTTTTGCGCTGCTTTGATCAGGTTGGCAAACGCGACTGCGCCGATCTGGAATGCGTCGTCGACGGACATGATCGCGAACTCGTATTTGCTGTCGGCGCTCCACTTCTCGGCCGCCTCGCGTGACGGGAAGAAGAGGACCTGGTGGCAGAAGACCATGTAGATCGACTCCATCGAGTCCATGTCGATCTGGTCGGAGTCGAGCAACACGAACGAGACAACCGCTTCCGGCGGGTTCGAGACCGCGCGCTCGGGCGTGATCTCGAGTGTGATCTCCTCGCCTGACCCCGGTGCGTGTGATGTCACATTGGCGGTCTGGCCGAGGACCTGGGCGATGAACAGGGTGTCCCAGGCGCACCAGGTCGTGAGATTTACCCCGTTGACCCGGAACTCGTGGGCGTACTGGTTCTGCGAGAGGCCGATGGCGCCGACCACGTTTCCGGAATCGTCTTTCTCGGTGACGCCGGCGATGAACTCACTGCCGGTTTCAGGGTCGACACCGGCCGCTGAAATCAGCTTTTCGACGGTGGCCGGCTCCACAGGCGCGCCTTTGGCGATCTCTCTGTACAGCGATGCGGCCAGCAGGTTGGTTCCGTCATCCCAGTCGGGGGGAAGTCCGATCTTCTTTAGATTTGCCAGGACGTCCTGGATTGAGTAGGTGCTGTCTGTCTGCGTCGTCATTTGTGATCTCCGTTTGGTGGGGGTCGGGGGTCAGTTGACCAGCTCGCATGCAAGGATTCGCCCGGCGTTGTCCTGGACAATCGACTGGGCGGTTCGAAGAAGGTCACGCACGCGCTGGTCGGTGATGCCGTAGTAGACGTACTTGCCGTCGCGGCGGCAGCCGACGAATCCGCAGGTGCGCAGGCAGGCGAGGTGCGCTGAGACGCGCGGCTGGGTTATATCGAGCCGTTCGACCAGCTCGCCGACGCTCTTTTCTCCTTCCTCCAGGAGAATCGAGACGATCTGCAGCCGGTTCGCGTCGCAAAGCCCCATGAAGAACGTAGCGGCAATCTGCGCCGAGTTGGCAAGAGCCGTGCGTTCCTGCTGTGCCGTCGTGTTCGTCATATTCGAAACCTCTACATATTCGGATGCACGGATATGAGTTTAGGTACATACCTAGCGCGCTGTCAATGGCCCGAAATCACAACTCTCAGTCAGCGCCAAGCTCCGTTCCGCCATCTTGACCAACGAGAGATCCCCCTCAATGCAATCGGGGGATCTGAGGCGAAGTCTACCCTCCACGCAGTCGGTGAAGGGCTTGTGGATAGGGACGGGTTGCGGTGTGCCAGGCATGCTCTCCGGTGATGCCAGAGGCTGGCGGCGCCTATGCGGGCGTTGGAAGGAGGATCAAGCTTCAGATCACTTAACGCCGGGTGACGTATCGCCGAATTGGCCTGGCGGTCCTGGTATGGGCACCAGCTGGGCAGCAAAAAACGCCACGCGCTCGTGATCGTTGCCGGGAGCGAACTCGATGTCTGCCAACGTCGGATACCCAAACGATGAGTCGAACCCGAGAGAGACTGCTACCGGACCGCTATCCATAGCGTCCCTTATCAGATTGAACAGACCGTCGATGTTGAAGTAGTCGTCGATATTTGGCTCATCGGGTATTACGAATCCAGCGGGCTCGGTTCCGTCTGTCTTGATGGCAGATACGGCCCGCACGACCCGGTCGATTTCGTTTTTGATTACCCAGGCCACGACATTGGCTCTTTGATAGGCGAATTCGCCAACGTTCCATTGAAACCCAAACTTGTAGTTGGCTGAGGGCCGGGTGCCCCACCGTGTTTGGTGTGTGCCGAAGCCGAGCATCACCGCTGTTTTGCGGTCGACCTCGGCATCTTCGAAAATGGCGCTCGGTTGGTTCGGATCCTCTGTCGGCACGGGTGATGGCACGGATGGGGCGATCGGAGCGATCGAAGCCGCAGTTGGCGCAGAAATGGACCCGGGCCCAGAGTCACTGGGGTCAGAATCCGGGGCGCTGGAAGAACAGGCGACCATGACGAGTGCCAGTGCGCCCATTGGTACGGTAAGTGCTGTGATTCGTCTTTTGCGTAGTGATACGGGGATTCGAATAATCTAGCTTCAAACAGCACGACGCTGCTTGAATTGAACGCCAACGATACTCGTTGTTGACAACAATACTAAGCCCGTTCGAGGCATATTCTGTTAGCTCGACGAAGATTTTCGGGTCGGCATCAGCCTTTGATGACATTAGGGGGATGGCGTTAAGGCTGGCGAGGGTGGCGGGATTTGGATTGATGTCCCACCTCCCTGCATCTAACGACCCGACGACGGCTGTCGAGGGCGTTTTCACGCCCGTCCAATTAATTTGGGTTATTGCGGCGAGGTGGTATAAATGTGCCAAAGTTTTTTCGTTTACCAGGGCCGCCTGCGCACGCGTGTGTCGTAAAGGTGGCTCTGGCCGATGAGTAGTGAATTCTCCGGTGACATAGGGGAGCTTTTTACGGTGAGTGAAGGCGCCGACGGCCGCTCAGAGGGTCCGCCTGCTGCTGCGAGTCTTTCCGGTAGTGGTGAGCTGGTTCGGCTGTTGCTGGACTCTACGGCCGAGGGCATTTACGGCATCGACCTGGAGGGAAATTGCACGTTTGCCAATCCGGCGTGCGCACGGTTGCTGGGTTACGACGATGCCTCCGATTTGATGGGCAAACAGATGCATGAGCTTGCGCATCACACCCGGCCGGATGGCGAGCCTTACCCGGTTGAGGAGTGCCAGATTTACCAGGCGTTCCGGCAGAACGAGGGGACGCACGTCGATGATGAGTTGATGTTCTGCTCGGACGGGGTGCCGTTCCCGGCGGAGTACTGGTCGTATCCGGTGGAGCGCAACGGCGATCTGGTGGGCTGCGTCGTGACGTTCATGGACATCTCCGAGCGCCGGCAGGCGGAGGACGAGAAGAACGAAGCGGACGAGCTCGTGCGCTTGCTGCTGAACTCGACTGCCGAGGGCATCTACGGCATCGACCTCGAGGGCAACTGCACGTTTGCCAATCCCGCCTGCGCCACGTTGCTCGGATTCGACGACGTCGACGATCTTGTCGGCAAGCAGATGCACGAGCTTGTCCATCACACCCGTATGAACGGCGAGCCGTACCCGGTTGAGGAGTGCCAGATCTACAAGGCGTTCAGGGAGCGGAAGGGAACGCATGTAGACGACGAGGTGATGTACTGCTCGGACGGCAGGCCGTTCCCAGCGGAGTACTGGTCATATCCGGTCGAGCGGGAGGGCGAGCTTGTCGGCTGCGTTGTCACGTTCGTCGACATCACCGAGCGCCGGCGGGTCGAGGCGGAGAAGCAGGAGGCCGACGAGCTTGTGCGCCTGCTGCTGAACTCGACTGGCGAGGGGATCTACGGCATCGATATGGAGGGCAGATGCACGTTCGCCAACCCCGCGTCGGCAAAGCTACTTGGCGTCCAGAGCGTGGACGAGCTGGTCGGCGAGCAGATGCACAATCTGGTGCATCACACCCGTCCGAATGGCGAGCCGTATCCGGTTGAGGAGTGCCAGATCTACAAGGCGTTCCGGGATCATCAAAGTACGCACGTTGACGACGAAAACATGTTCTGCGTGGATGGCAATCCGTTCCCGGCGGAGTACTGGTCGTACCCGGTCGAGCGCGGTGGCGAACTGGTCGGGTGCGTCGTCACGTTCGTGGACATCAGTGATCGGCGCCGTGTCGAAGAAGACATGCGGCAGACGGAGAAAATCGCGGCCATTGGAAAGCTGGCCGCGGGGCTGGCGCACGAGTTGAACAACCCTGCCGCGGCGGCGAAGCGGGCGTCGGGCCAGCTTGTGGGGGCATTGGACAATCTGCAGTCGGCGACGTTTGCTCTTGCGCGGTCGGGGATCATCAAGGACCAGTGGGACAAGTTGACGGACCACGCTGATTCGCTGAAGCGGCGGACGGCTGAGCCGGTGGAGTTGTCGCCGCTGGAGGCGAGCGATCGCGAAGGGGAGCTGATTGCGTGGCTGGACGACCACGGCGTTGAGGATGGCTGGGAGCTGGCACCGTCGCTGGTGTCTGCCGGGTTCCAGACGTCCGAGCTCGATGCGTTGGCGGCAGAGTTACCAAAAGAGTCGGTCGGCGCGGTGGTCGCGTGGATGTGCCGGACTTCGACGGTTCACGAGATCGCCGGGGTGGTGGACAGGAGCACGAGCAGCATCTCGGAGCTGGTCGACACCGTCAAGTCGTATTCGTTGATGGACCAGGCCGCCGTGCAGTATGTCGACATTCACGTCGGTCTCGAGGACACGCTGTCGATTCTGCGGCCGAGATTGAACCAGGGCATCGAGGTGATACGCGATTTCGGTAGCGACCTGCCGCAGATCAAGGTGCCTGCGGGCGAGTTGAACCAGGTGTGGACGAACTTGATCGAGAACGCCATCGAGGCGCTTGGCCAGCGCGGGACGATCACGGTTTGCACAGCCCGGACGGACGGTCATGTCACGGTGGAGATCATCGATGATGGTCCCGGGATTCCCGAGGAGATACGGGCGAAGATTTTCGACCCGTTCTTCACCACGAAAGAGGTCGGCGAGGGGACCGGGCTGGGGCTGGATGTGGTGCGCCGGATTGTGACCTCTCGGTGTTCGGGTGAGATCGACTTTCGGTCGGTGCCTGGTGAGACGGCGTTCCTGGTGCGATTGCCGATCAAGTGATCCCCGGCACGCGGGATTTGTCACTCGCTAAGCGCGAAGGCCGCCAGATGTCTCTGGGCTGCATGGGGAATGGGGCGTTTGCGTCCGTAGGCCGAGATCCCTCGACTGCGCTCTGGATGACAAATTAGAAGGCGGCGGGTCTCAGTGATCGCGGCCATCTTGTGTTTAGCGGGTTTCGGCTGTAGATTGCCGCGCTATCAATAGTGGCGAATATACAACGAGCTTTTTCTGGACAGCACTATGAAACCCGGGTTTTTCACGATGCCCCTGCACCCGCCGGGGGCCAATCTGACTGAGACGCTGAAGTCCGATCTCGACCAGATCGTCAAGCTGGACGAGCTGGGTTACGAGGAGGCGTGGATCGGCGAGCATTTCACGGCCGAGTGGGAGAACATTCCGTCGCCGGAGCTGTTTATCGCGCAGGCGATCCCTGTGACGAAGAACATCAGGCTTGGGACGGGCGTGACCTGCATGCCCAATCACGATCCGTTCGTTTTGGCCCACCGCATCGCACAGCTCGATCACATGGCGGAGGGGCGGTTCAACTGGGGCATCGGCACGGGGAGCTTTCCCGGCGATACGCAGGTTTTCGGGTATGACGAGGACGGCGGGGTGGATGCGAGGGCGTTCACGCGGGCCGCTCTGGAGACGATCTTGCAGCTCTGGGACGACCCGAAGCCCGGCCTGTACGAGACGGAGTGGTGGAAGTTCAGGATTCCGGAGCCGGAGGACGATATCGGGCTGCGGGCACATATCAGGCCGTATCAGAAGCCGCATCCGCCGATTGGCGTGGCGGGGATTTCGCCGAGCTCGCCCACGTTGAAGTTGGCCGGGCAGCTTGGCTGGATTCCGATGAGCATCAACCTGACGCCTCCGATTCTGCTGAAGACGCACTGGGCCGCGATCGAGGAAGGCGCGCGCGAGGCAGGCAAGACGCCTGACCGGTCGCTCTGGCGCGTGGCGCGAGAGATCTTCATCGCGGACACGACTGCGGAGGCGCGTCGAATTGTGCGTGATGGCGTGATGGCACGGGACTTCGAGAACTACTTCTTCCGGGTTCTGCGCAGGGGCGACATGATGAAGATCATGAAGAATGATCCGGACATGGCGGACTCGGACGTGACGATCGACTACCTGATCGACAACGTGTTTATCGTGGGGAGCGTTGACGAGGTGACGCAGAAGCTGAACGACCTCAGCGGCGAGCTTGGCGGATTCGGGACGTTGCTTGCGATGGGCCACGAGTGGGATCCGTACGAGGCCTGGTATGAGTCGATGTCGATGCTGGCGAAGGAAGTGCTGCCGAAGGTGGAATGACGGCGTGGCGATGCCGCCGCGGCCGTGGAGAGACTATTCGTTTCATGATGGAATCCGAAGGAGGCGATCCTCAAGTTGGGACGTCTCCAATGTGCCGGGGCTGGAGGCAGGTGGAGAGGTAAACGAAGCGCGGGTGGCGCGAGAACGGCGGCCATGTTCGGGCCGCCGTTCATATTCGTCCATGAATTGAGGCTAGTTGTTTCCGCCGCCCTGGCCGCCGCCACCCTGGCCACCGCCGCCACCAGCGTTTGGATTACCACCGCCGCCGCCGCCGCCGCCGGCGTTTGGATTACCACCACCGCCGCCGCCGCCGCCGGCGTTTGGATTACCACCACCGCCGCCGCCCCTGTCGCTTTTCTTTCCGCCGCGTGGAACCGCGTCGTCGCCTACGGGCTTGCCGCGGGCTCCGTCGATTTTGCCCTTGCCCTCTGGTGAGGACTTGCCCCGGGTCTTGTCGGCGCGGGCTTCCTGGCGCTCGGCTCGTTTGGTTTCGAGGTCGGCGAGCTTCGCGGCCAGCCGGGAGTCCCTTGCCGCCGTCTTCTCGGCGAGCGCGGCGAGGCGCTCAGCGATCCTGTCGGAGTTCTGGCCGCCCTTCGCTCTTGTGGGGCAGCCACCATCGCCTGTCTCTCCGTCGGCATCGGCGATCAGGATGATCTCGTCGCCGACATCGGCGTCGATGTCGCCATCGATATCGACGTCCTGCTCGTCGAGGTTGCTGTCGGTTGAGGTTGCGGAGCCATCGTCGGTGGTGCCGTCGCCTGAGCCATCAGAAGACCCGTCATCGCTGCTCGACGTGTCGCCGGAGCCGCAGATGAGCTGGAACTTGCCGTTGGCCTTGCCGGTTACCAGGCCACGGACGTGCTTTGTTGCGGCCTTCGTCGGGACGACTCTGATTCGGGTGGCGCTGATGTCACGGATCACCGTGAGGTTTTCGAACTTGAAGCGTGATTTGATGCGGGCGTCGCGTTCCTCGTCAGTTTCGTCGAACTCATCTGTTGAGGTCGCTGAGCCGTCGCCATTATCAGCCGGCTCATCGGGCGGAAGCGTTGGCGGTGTCGTGGTGGCCGTGCCATCGCCGATAGTTGTTGAAGTCGTCGTCGACGTGCCGTCACCAGGCGGCGCAG
This sequence comes from Chloroflexota bacterium, assembly GCA_022567135.1. GTDB lineage: Bacteria > Chloroflexota > Dehalococcoidia > Lucifugimonadales > Lucifugimonadaceae > UBA1151. Next base: position 1,218 of record JADFHP010000055.1, on the reverse strand, counting down.
GCGGAGGATCCTCGGGTGGGGGCGGCGGCGCGTCGGGATCGATAGGAGGCCGATTCAGCTGGATTCCTACGCGGTCTCCGACATGAATGTCTCCGAAGCTGATCGATCCGCCACCCTGCGTGGTTATCCGGGTGCCGGACGTGACAGTGACGGTCACGATGCCGTGGCGCGTTGCAACGCCAATCAATCCGCCGCCGACGCTTGCCACGACTCCGGAGATGCCATTGCGGGTCAACTGACCGGGCGGGACCTCAGCGTCGGCTGAATCCCCGTTGCCGTCTGCGAATGAGATCGACGTGGTCGCGAACGTCAATGACATGGCGGCAATGGCTGCAACCAGAATGAAGAGGAATGTTCGGTTCATGATCTTCTCCTGTGAAGCCTACGGTGCGTAGATCACCGTCAGCACTTCATCCAGCGATTCAGTATCGGAAACGCTGGAGACGACTTCGAAGATGTTTATCCCCTCTTCAAGCTGGACATCCAGTATGAAGCGCCCATTTTCATCTATGTCGACAATTTGATCGTTGATCGTCACGAATGCGTCTATTCTGGTGCGGCCAATGATCGTATAGGTTGGTACCTCTGACACATCATCGAAGAACTCGGGAGCGTCAAAGGCGAGGAACTGCCCCGCGAACGGGTCCTGCGTGGGCGTTGGGACCGGTGTCGAGGCTGGTGAAGGTGTTGCCGTGGGAGGCCCTGGCGTTGCGGTGGCCTGCGCCGAAATTGCCGTCGGTCGCGGTGTCGGCGCGGGCGCAGCTTGCGCTGTCGCCGTCGGCGCGGCAGTGGCGGTTGCTCGCGCCACTACTGGCCGAGGCGTAGCGGTAGGCGCGGGCACGGATGTGTCCGTTGCCGATGTTGCTGCTACCGTTGGCGCTGCGGCCGTAGTCGGCTGTGGCGTGGCGGTTTCATCCTCATCGCCACCGCCACTGCAGGCGATGGCAGCCGCGCTCAGCGCCAGGCCCGCGACAAGCAGGTAGCGCGAGAGTCTGGGATTCCGGAATCCATCGTGGATTCCGAATGGATTAAGCGTCAATTTGTCTCCCCGGTATTCCGTCCGTAGCGGCAATCGCCCAGACGGCAGAACTCACCATAACCCGAGAATTATGACCAGAGAATTACCCAAATGGCTCAACTCATGGCTCACTGCGCCTGGCCAGGCGGCGCTAAGTTCCGGCGCGTGCATTCCGGCGCAGGGCGATTTTCGCCCTGACT
>JADFHP010000171.1 GCA_022567135.1 Chloroflexota bacterium | reverse complement strand
GCTGGTTTGTGTGTAATTTCACGAGCGGCATCACTCAGCGCATTCATGCGAAATAGTGCGAGTTTTGCTGAGCGGTGTTGAGGCTGGTGGGATCGCCGACGTCGGGCGAAGGGCTAGGTGGAAGTCTTTGCGCGGCGGCGGGCAGGCTTCTTCGCAGCGCGGCCGTTGGAGGATGCGCTCGTTTTGCGTCCTTTGCCTGCGGTCGCGCCGTTCTTGCCACGGGCCGCGGCAGGCTTCTTTTTCGGGGCCGTTTTGCCTTTTGGCGCTGCGCCGTTTTTCGAGCCGTGCCATCCGGGCGCTTTCGGATTCGCTTTGATTCCGGGGAGGTTTTTCAGGTACTGGCCGGTGTAGGAACTCTTCACCGACGCGATGTACTCGGGCGTGCCTTCCGCGACGAGCCTTCCGCCGCGCTCTCCGGCCTCGGGGCCGAGGTCGATGATCCAGTCAGCATTCTTGATCATGTCGAGATGGTGTTCGATTACAACGACAGTGTTGCCGGTGTCGACTAATCGGTGAAGGACGTCGAGCAGCGCGGAGGCGTCTGAGAACGACAGGCCGGTCGTCGGTTCATCGAGGATATAGAGGGTCTTGCCGGTGGCTCGTTTCGAGAGTTCGGTGGCAAGCTTGACGCGCTGTGCCTCGCCGCCGCTGAGCGTGGTGGCAGGCTGGCCGATGCGGATGTAGCCGAGTCCGACTTCAACGAGTGTTTTTAGCTTGTTGCGCGGACCCGGAATGTTCTCGAACAACTCGCAGGCTTCGGCGACGCTCATGTTCAGGACGTCTGAGATGCTGGCGCCTTTGAACTTGATCTCCAGGGCTTCCCGGTTGTAGCGGTCACCGTTGCAGACCTCGCAGGATACGGTGACGTCAGGCAGGAACTGCATTTCGATCTGGACGTAGCCGGCGCCCTTGCACGACTCGCATCGGCCGCCTTTGACGTTGAATGAGAAGCGGCCCGGCGTATAGCCGCGGGCTTTGGCCTCCGGTAGCGAGGCGAACAGGTTGCGTATCGGCCCGAAGGCGCCGGTATAGGTGGCCGGGTTCGAGCGCGGGGTGCGGCCTATGGCCGACTGGTCGATGTTGACGAGTTTGTCAATGTTGTGCAGGCCATCGATCGAGTCGTGGTCGCCGGGCCGGTCTTTGGCGCGGTAGAACATCTGGGCGATGCGCTTGTGCAGGATCTCGTTGATGAGGCTGCTCTTGCCGGATCCTGAGACGCCGGTTACGCAGACAAAGCGGCTGAGCGGCACTTCGACGTTGATGTTCTTGAGGTTATTGGCGCGTGCGCCTCGAATGGTGAGCTTATTTCCGTTGCCATTGCGGCGCTTCTTCGGCACGGCGATCTTTTTGCGGCCTGACAGGTATGCGCCGGTAATCGACCTTTTGCTCTCGCGAATGGCGTCGATCGTGCCTTCAGCGACGATTTCGCCGCCGTGCTCGCCGGCTCCGGGGCCGAGGTCGACGATGTGATCGGCTGCGCGCATGATCGCCTCGTCATGTTCGACGATGATCACCGTGTTGCCGAGGTCGCGAAGGCGTTTGAGCGTGCCGATCAGCCTGTCATCGTCGACCGGGTGGAGGCCGATGGACGGCTCGTCGCAGACGTAGAGCACGCCCATGAGGCCCGAGCCGATCTGGGTGGCGAGGCGGATGCGCTGGCCTTCGCCGCCGGAGAGGGTTGAGGCCTGTCGGTCGAGGGTCAGGTAGTGGAGCCCAACGCGCTGGAGGAATCCGAGCCGCTCGCCGATCTCCTTGAAGATCTGCGCCCCGATGGCGTGTTCCCGGTCGCTCAGCGGCTCTTTCGCCGCGGCGCCATCCGGCCATTCGGCCTCGCGGCACGCCTCGACCCAGTGGAGGGCGTGCTCGACCGACTGCTGCGTCACTTCGATGATGTTCATGCCAAGGACCGTTACGGCCAGGGTCTCCGGTTTCAGGCGCATTCCGTTGCAGTCGGAGCAGGGCCGCTGGGTCATGTAGCGATCGATCTCGTCGCGGACCTTTTCTGACTCGGTGTTCGCGTAGCGGCGCCGGAGACTTGGAATGACGCCGCGGAACGACATGCGCCAGCGGTGTCTGCGGCCGCTGCCGGAGCGGTGTTCGACCATGACCCGTTCACCGCGCGTGCCATAGAGGACCATCTCGAGCGCTTCCGGCGAGAGATCTTTGACGGGCACGTCCATTCGGAAGCCGAACGTCTCTGCAACGGCATCAAGTTGAGACGAGGTCCAACTGGTTGGAATGCCGCCGTTCTGCCAGGGGGCTATCGCGCCGTCGTCGAGGCTGAAGCTCTTGTCGGGGATGACGAGATCGGGGTCGACCTCCATTGAGAAGCCGAGCCCGGTGCAGGCCGGGCATGCGCCGTAGGGGGTATTGAACGAGAAGTTACGGGGCTCCAGCTCGTGGATTGATAAGTCGCAGTGGGTGCAGGCGAAGTGTTCCGAGTAGACGATGTCCCTGCCGCCCTCGTCGTCCCTGCCATCGCCTTCCAGGGTAGCGATTATGACTGCGCCGTTGCCGAGCCGGAGGCCGGTTTCGATAGAGTCGGTGAGGCGTGTGAGGTCTGCGTCCGGGCCGGCCACGAGCCGGTCGACGACTGTTTCGATATCGTGCCATTTCTGGCGCCCGAGATTTATCTCCTCGCTGAGGTCCCGGACTTCGCCGTTGACGCGGACCCTGACGAAGCCGCTCTGGCGTGCGGCTTCGAAGATACCCTGGTGCTCGCCTTTCATGTGGATGACGTTGGGCGCAAGGACCATGAACCGGGTGCCTTCAGGGAGGCGCATCACGGAGTCGACGATCTGCTGCACGGTCTGGCGCTCGACCGGGCGTCCGCAGTTCGGGCAGTGCGGCCGGCCGGCGCGGGAGAAGAGCAGGCGGAGGTAGTCGTAGATCTCCGTTACGGTGCCGACGGTCGAGCGGGGGTTGCGGGAGACGCCTTTCTGGTCGATGGAGATCGATGGGCTGAGGCCCTCGATGTGATCGACGTCCGGCTTGTCCATGCGGCCCAGGAACTGGCGTGCGTATGCGGAGAGCGATTCGACGTAGCGGCGCTGGCCTTCGGCGTAGATCGTGTCGAATGCAAGCGACGATTTTCCAGAGCCGGATACCCCGGTGATGACGACGAACTTATCCCGGGGGATTTTTACGTCGATATTTTTGAGGTTGTGCTGGCGGGCGCCTTTGACGGTTATGAAACCTTCGGCCATATGTGCGTCTGCAGCCCTTGATTACTGGGGGAAAGATTGGCGATTGCCGTTTGCATGCCCTGCAGGTTGATTGTAGCAACGGGCGCACGCGAGCCGGATGGCCTGTTGACGATAAAAGGGCGAAAAAGGTTGTTATCAGGGGTTATCCGGGTCTGGGCTTGCCGTTTGCGGCAGTCTGGGAGCGGACCTCGTCCATGAAGGCGGCGGAGCGTATTGAGCGGTCGGTTACGAACTGGACGTGTTCCCGGAGGATTCTCTCCGTCTGGCGGCGGTCGTCGTCTGAGACTTTGAGGCGATCGAGCTCTTCCCAGTTTGCACGTCTAAGGTAGCGGAGGAGTTTGATGGTGGCGACGCTTGCGGGCAGCAGCCGGTCAGAGCCGGTGGGCCGGCAATTGGGACAGGCGATGCCGCCGCGGGCTGGCGAGTAGGTGTGGTTTTCGGGCTCCAACTCCTCGTCGCAGTCGACGCAGCGCTGGATCTGGGGCTGGAAGCCGTTCAGGTAGAGGAGCCGCATCTCGTACCAGCGCAGGAAGAGGTCCGGCGCGCCGGACTGCTCGAGGTGGGCGAGGCCATCGACGAGCATGCGGAACATCCCGGCTGCGGGGGCGTCTTCCACGGCGAACTTTTCCGTTAGCTCGCAGAGGTAGAGGCCGCGCGAGAGCAGGTCCAGGTCGTTCCGGAGCGCGGGGAAACTCTCGACGGTTTCGGCCTGCGAGATGGAGTCGAGGTTGCGGCCGGTTCGGGCAGATATGGAGACGTGGCGCATGAGGTCGAGCTGGCCGCCGAGTTTGCTTTTCGGTTTCCGGGCGCCTCTGGCGACTGCGCGAAGTATGCCGCGGCCGGGTGTGAGGAGGGTGATGATGCGGTCGGCCTCGCCGAGGTTGAAGTGGCGCAGGACTACTCCTTCGGTGGAGTAGAGGCGTGCGGTCTGGGAGGTCATGGGGTGTCTATTATCGGGGATGAGGCGGGATGACTCACGCCAAGGCGCAGAGGCGCGGGACCAGATGCTCTGGACTGTATGGGGATTCGGGGCGTTTGCGGCCGATTCGGACGCGAGTTGCCCCAGGAGGGTCAGGGGGCGCGTGGATATGAAGATAGCGCGGAGCAACGGCCGGACTCATCGGCGGGTTTTGAGGCGGTTCGGACGGCGAGCCTC
>JADFHP010000054.1 GCA_022567135.1 Chloroflexota bacterium | reverse complement strand
CCCATGTCGCCCGGCTTCGCCGTCATCTCCCTGGCCACCTCACGCTGCACCATGACAACCGCCTCTACCGGCGGCGCCTCGTTCTCGAGCAGGTTCCGCACTATCGGCGACGCAGCGTAGTACGGCAGGTTGCCGACGACCTTGTACGGACCCTCGGCCATCTCCGGAACGTCACGGGGCGATAGCGTCCGGGCATCGGCGTTCACCACGCTGACGTGGGGCCGATCGGCGAACTTTTCCGATAGATCAGCGGCCAGCGCGTCATCGAACTCAACGAGCACGAGACGGCCGGCGGCTTCGGCAAGAAGCCCGGTAAGAGCGCCGCGCCCGGGTCCGATCTCTATGACCGTATCCCGGCCGCTTTCGAGCTGTGCTGCCCCGACGATTCGCTTCACGATCGAACGGTCGCGCAGGAAATGCTGCCCCAGCGATTTGCGCGGCGCTCGCCGACGCCCCAGGGTTGAATTCCCGGAAGAAGACAACTCGGATGAAGAAGTCATGATTGTGAGCCGTGCACCCCCGTTCGTCAAAGCACCGAAGATATGCTCAATTTCGACCGCTCAGACCAGGCTGGCCTGCGGCACCCGAGGGATCTCGCATACCGCTGCTTCCTTCCGGACCTGACGGGGTTCACAAGGCCTCGCCGCGCAGGACCCGATCATCAACACGATAAAAAAAGCGCAGGGAACTTCGACGCACATGCCTCCCGGGGGAGTTCAACCCCGCTATAGCGGATTGCGGGTTCAGGGAACCGCTAGCTCCCCGTCTAGCACGACCGCATCAATCGTATGTACGCCGGAGAACGGGTGTCAACGAGCCAGGACCCCAGATAACCGCCCAAACCGGCTCGGCCTGAGCACCCGTAGAATGTCCCCCAATGACTGAAATGTCTGATTCGCTCGAAACGGCGGTAATTCCGGTGGCCGGCTTCGGTACCCGGTTCCTGCCCGTTACACGCGCCGTCCCCAAGCCACTTCTGCCCGTCGTCGATACGCCCCTTGTCCACAGGACCGTTCAGGAGGCCGTCGAAGCCGGATTCAGGCGCATCGTGCTCGTAATGTCGCCCGGCATGGAACCGATCGCCGACTACTTCAGCCCGAAGCCGGCACTCGAGGCCGCCCTTGAGCAGAGCGGGAAAGACGACCTCCTGGCCCGGCAGCATGCGATATCCCGGCTGGCTCATGTGACTGTGGTAGTCCAGCATGAAGCCAGGGGCCTCGGCCATGCGGTCCTGCTGGCCCGGGATGAGGTGGGAGACAGGCCCTTCGCCGTCTTCCTGCCGGATGAAATCCTCTGGGGTGAAAAGTCGGCGATTCAGCAGGCGATCGACGTCTGGAGACGCGTCGGCGGCAACGTCATCGGAGTGGTCGAAGTGCCAGATCAGGCCGTCCCGGCACTCGGAATAGTTGCCGGAGAACCGGTCAGTCCACTGGATAAAAGGGCATGGCGGGTGACCGGGATGGTCGAGAAACCCCCACTCGATGAAGCGCCAAGCAACCTGGCCATCGTCGGCCCGTACATCCTCACCCCGGCGATCTTCGACTCCATCGAGTCGACCGCGCCCGGCGCTGTCGGCGAAATACAGATCACGGACGCCATCGCCGCACGTATTAGCGCGGAGGGCGTGCACGCCTGCATCCTTCACGGAACCCGCATAGACGCCGGCACTCCGGCGGGCATGCTCGCGGCCAACATATTTGAGGCGCGAAATAGTTCGCTGTACGAGCGCGCAATGCAGATTCTCGAAGACGGTGAGAAGGCTCGACAGTAGCGGAGAGGGGCGCCTCTCCCGAGTCCCCGTAATCCGGCCACGCGGTAAGGGCGCACGGCAGTGCGCCCTTACGAAGTACCCACGAAATCGTTGGCGCGCCGGCCACGATTACTTATCGAGCGACAGCACCGCCATGAAGGCTTCCTGCGGGACTTCTACCGACCCGATCTTCTTCATCCGCTTCTTGCCTGCGGCCTGCTTTGAGAGAAGCTTCCGCTTGCGGGTCACGTCGCCGCCATAACACTTTGCCAGAACGTTCTTGCGCAGCGCCTTCACCGTCTCCCTGGAGATCACCTTCGAGCCGATCGCGGCCTGTATCGGCACCTCGAACTGCTGCCTGGGAATCAGTTGCTTCAGCTTCTTCACGAGGCTTCTGCCCTGCCCGAACGCATTATCGCGATGAACGATCAGCGAAAGCGCATCCACCGGCACCTCATTCACCAGCACGTCCAGCTTCACCAGATCGGCCGGCCGGTACTCGTCGTGCGAATAGTCCATGGAGGCGTATCCCTGCGTCTGCGATTTCAGGGCGTCGTGGAAGTCGATGAGAATCTCGGAGAGCGGAATACGGTAGTCCAGAAGCACCCTTGCGTCGCCCGCGTCCTGCGCTGACTCGCCCTGCAGATAATCCATCCGATCGAACTCGCCGCGGCGGCCCGTAACCAGCTCCATGATCGAGCCGATATACCGGTCCGGAGCGACGATGCTCAGCTTCACCCACGGCTCTTCGATCGCGCTGATCTCGGCCACGTTGGGCAGTTCAGACGGGTTGTTGACTTCAATGTCCTCCCTGTGCTCCAACCGCACGTTGTATCGCACGCTGGGCGCCGTGGCGATCAGGCTCAGGTCGTACTCGCGCTCCAGCCGCTCCTGGACGATGTCCATATGCAGAAGGCCAAGGAAACCGCACCGGAAACCGAAGCCCAGCGCGGCTGATGTCTCAGGCTCGTAGACCAGCGACGCGTCGTTAAGCTGCAGCTTGGCGAGCGCGTCCCGGAGTTCCGGATAGTCGTCGCCGTCCACCGGGAAGAAGCCCGTGTAGACCATCGGCAGAATCGGCTCATACGCCGCCAGCGGCTCGGCGGCGGGGGCGGCGTCCAGCGTCACCGTGTCCCCAACGCGGCAGTCCCGCACGTTCTTGAGCCCGGTGGCAATGTAACCGACCTCCCCGACCGTCAGTGAATCGATGCTCCGCGGCTCCGGTGCGAAGTAGCCAACCTCCAGGATCTCAGCCGTCTTCCCGGACGACATCAACCGGATCCGGTCGTTCTTCTTCACCGACCCGCTGGCCACGCGGACATATGCGATTACGCCCTTGTAGGGATCGTATTTCGAGTCGAATATCAGGGCGCTCAGCGCATCATCGCCGCGGCCTTGCGGGGCCTCCGTAAGAAACGTGATCGCTTCGAGGACATCTTCGACGCCGTCACCCGTCTTGGCGGAAGCTCGGATGATTTCGCTGTCGGCAAACCCGAACGTCCGTGTCAACTCTGCCGCCACTCGGTCCGGCTCCGCCATCGGCAGGTCGATCTTATTGACGATGGGAATGATCGCCAGCTTGTGCTCCATGGCGAGGCGGACGTTGGCCAGCGTCTGGGCCTGAATGCCCTGCGTGGCGTCGACGACAAGCAACGCGGCTTCGCACGCGGCCAGGCTCCGCGACACCTCGAACGAGAAATCGACGTGGCCGGGGGTGTCGATCAGGTTGAGCTGATACTCGATGCCGTCGCTTGCGGTATATGCGAGTCGCACCGCCTGCGCCTTGATCGTTATCCCGCGCTCACGCTCCAGGTCCATGCTGTCCAGGAACTGCTCCGTGAGATCCCGCTCGGCCACGGTGCCCGTGGCTTGCATAAGGCGGTCGGCTAGCGTCGACTTCCCGTGATCGATGTGGGCGATGATGCAAAAGTTGCGAATTCGGGATGAATCCATAGCTAACAATCGTACACCGCAGCAGGCCCGAATTTAGCCTGTGCCGACCCCGGAATCGATGCATCAGGGGCGTGCCAGCGCCTGTGCGATCAACCTGCGACTAACGAATACGCGAACGGGACCCGCGGCTAACCCACCGGAACCGGAACCTCGGCGAAGGGCCGTACAGACACTCTGTTCATGACGGGCCCGGAATTCAGAGCTACAAGCAGCGGCATCAGGCTTTCAATAGGCCCGTCCAGGCGGCTTAAGAAAATCTGGCGAATTGCCCTTTATGATCGTCACGTACAAAAATTAACCGGTTCGTCCGATAGCATGCTCCAGCCCACCGTGACGATGCATCCCGAGCACGGGTTGACATCGTACTTCCACCTGGCGCCCAAAAATCGGGACGATCCTCAGAAATCCTGCGCGCCCGCTTTCGCGAGAGGGCATCTAAGAGTAGGAATAAACGGCGAGGTAGACCCGCCTCTGCCCATCAGGCGCCTTCAGACTTATCGAATTCGACGCCGAATCATTTACCAGATTAGCCCCCAGCCAGCTACCGAATAACGGGAGGTCCAACGTGACCGGAATAATCGGCGCCATAGCGCGCCCAGTGGCTTTGCGGGGATCGTTCCACCGGCTCTTCAGAAGCCGCCGGGCACTCCTGTTTGCGACGGGTCTCATCGCCGTTGCAGCAATAGCGTGTGGGACAGATGACTCCGCTTCTTCGGTCCGTGTGATGCCGGCCGATGAGGGTACGCTGGGCGACATGGGATCGGGATCGACCGAGCCGACCGGCGCCACCGCCGCCGGTACGGTCACCCTTCAGGAGATAGTCGACAACCTGCCGTTCGACTTCGAAATCGAGGTCTACCAGAGAGAAGACATCCTGGGCGGCCAGACCCTGATGTTTTCGGAGATCCTGGCCCAGGGCAAGCCGGTAGTTCTCAACGCATGGGCCGGCCTCTGCCCGCCCTGCCGCGCGGAGATGCCGGAACTGCAAGCCGTGTTCGAGGAGTTCCAGGACCATATGATCCTGTTCGGTCTTGACCTCGGTCCGTTTACCGGGCTGGGCAACAGGGACGACGCCATTAAGCTGATCGAAGAGATCGGCGTCACATACCCTGCCGGCAACACCACGGAGGCACGGGTAGTTACCAAGTACAAGATCCTGGGCATGCCGTCCACCTTCTTCATCAAGCCCAACGGCGAGATTCTCCGAAACTGGACCGGCGCCCTCACAACAAGCAAGCTCAGTGAGCTTGTCACGGAACTGATCGCGGCCTCGTAATAGACGCCTGCCTCGGCATTGCCGAAATTCCGCACGAACGCCCGCCATGTTGGCGGGCGTTTCGCGAGCCGAATCCTCATGGCGGGCGTACTATTCCGAAAATGAGAAGCCACGTATGATTGATGACACACTCAGCCGGCCGGCCGGTTGATCTTTTAGAAACCTGCTCTGGCGGAAACTTGCCCCGGGGACACCCAATGACGTCGTCCGAACAAGACCCCTCTATCACCACCGCCGATGCCACCGTGGCCGCCACGCCGGACGACCGGCCCTCCGACCGCAAAAAATGGCTCATCATGATCGGCGCCTTCGGCCCCCTTGCACTCGTTGCGGCGCTGCTCATATGGGGCACCGTTCAGGGCGGCGGCAGGCCCGGAGGCATCTTCGTTAACAACATCGGCGGTGAAGTTTCCATCAACCGCTCGAAGGCGCCCGATTTCACTTTCATCACGTTTAGCGGCAACAGCGTGTCCCTCTCTGAGCACCTCGGCAAAGTCGTGTTCATCGACTTCTGGTCATCGTGGTGCGCACCATGCCAACAGGAAGCCCCGGTGCTGAAGGCGGTATCCGACGCCATGGTGGGTGAAGATGTTGCGTTTATCGGTATCGACGTTTGGGAGACCCGGGTCGGAGAAGGCCGCAGCTTCGCCCGCAGATCAGGCTGGGGCTATCCATCTGGCATCGACCAGAACGGCGCCATCACCATCGAGTACGGCGTCAAGGGCCTCCCCGAAAAGTTCTTCGTCGATCAGAACGGCAACCTGGTGAAGAAATTCATCGGCCCGATCACCGTCGATAGGCTGACGTCGATCATCAATGAGATGCTGGCGAACCCGCCATCACAGCGGGCCGCGTTGCTGAACGAGTAACCGCCGGAAATTTCTCCCGCTTGCCGCCCGCCTGATCGCGTCGTAACGTTCCCCCGTTCCCAGCGTCAACATGGGAATCAACCCGGCCTGATTCTCAGGGGTCCACAGATGCCAGACACCATCTCGCAGTCGCGATCTACCGTTCAATTCGATCTGCCCGTGCCCATGCGCGACGGCGCCGCGCTCCCGGCGGACGTCTATCTGCCGGACGGCCCCGGCCCCCATCCCACGCTCTTGAGCCGCACGCCATACGACAAGTCCGGCCTCACCGGCCCGCGCTTTACCTCGATTGACGCACTCACGGCCACCCAGCGCGGCTTCGCCGTCGTGGTGCAGGACGTTCGCGGCAGGCACAACGCAGACGGCCGGTTCATGACCTTTAAGCACGAATCCAGCGATGGGTACGACGCGATCGAGTGGATCGCGAGCCAGAGCTGGTGCAACGGCAAGATCGGCACTTACGGCGCCTCGTACCTCGGAGCCACCCAGTGGCTCGCCGCCAAAGCGTCGCCTCCGCATCTTGCGGCCATGGTTCCCCGCGTGACCGCGTCCGATTACCACGAAGGCTGGACCTACCAGGGCGGCGCATTCAGCCTGGGCTTCAACGTGTCCTGGTCGCTCGCCGCGCTGACCGCTCGAAACCACCGGCAGCTCACCCGCTCGCTCGACCTCCCCCAAGAGCGTTTCGCGGCCATGCGGGACGCGGTAGACGCCACGGAGAAAGCCTTCGCTCATCTGCCCCTCACCGACAACCCCTGGCTCCCGAAAGATCTCGCTCCTTACTACTACGAGTGGCTCGAACACCCCGCTCTGGACGACTACTGGCAGCGGTATCGAATCGAAAATTCCTACAGCGACATCACCGCCCCGGCCCTCAACATCGGCGGCTGGTACGACATCTTCCTGCTCGGAACCATTCGCAACTTCCTGGGCCTTCGCAATGGCGGCGGGAGTGAAGCCGCACGCTCGGGAAGCCGGCTGCTGATCGGCCCGTGGAGCCACACCACCCTGGGCCAGAACCAGACAGGCGCAAACGACTATGGGACGATCGCCTCGCAACTCGGACTCGACCTCGACGAGCTGACTTTCAACTGGTTCGACCGCTGGCTGAAAGACGCCGACACGGGTAACGGCCGAATAGACGATGACGGCTCGCCGATAACGATCTTCGTAATGGGCGATAACGCCTGGCGCGATGAGAGCGAATGGCCCCTCGCACGCGCCACCCGCACCCGCTTCTACCTGCACAGCGACGGCCACGCCAACAGCCGCAACGGCGATGGCGTCCTCTCCACCGAACCGCCCGCCGGAGAGCCGCCGGACCAGTTCACCTACGACCCCATGGACCCGGTGCCGACAAAGGGCGGACCGCTCTGCTGCAGCCCCACGTTCATGCCGTCAGGCCCCCAGGACCACTCCGCAAAAGAGGACCGCCCGGACGTGCTCGTCTACTCAACGCCACCGCTTGAGCAGGACGTGGAAGTAACCGGCCCGGTAAGGCTCGTGCTGCGCGCCGCCAGCTCGGCCGTCGACACAGACTTCACCGCCATGCTCCTGGACGCCCGGCCATGCGGGTGCGCACACAACCTCTGCGACGGCATACTCCGAGCCCGGTACCGCAACGGCCCCGCAGCCCCAATGTTTCTCACGCCCGGCGAGCCGGCCCTCTTCGAGATCAACCTGGTCGCGACCAGCAACGTCTTCAAGAAAGGCCACTCCATAAGGCTCGAAGTCTCCTCAAGCAACTTCCCCCGCTTTAACAGAAATCTCAACACCGGCAAGGAATTCGAGAGCGACGAAGTAGCCGTGGCGACGAACACCGTCTTCCACACCTCCGAGATGCCCAGCTACGTGGAACTCGACATAGTCCCCCGCTGACAGGCCAAACGATGACCGCCCCTGCGCAACACATACACATCCTGGTAAACGAACAAGATGTCAGCGAGGCCGTAGAGCGGGTCGCCCGTGAGATTGCCCCGGAGATTGACACAGGCGCGGACGAAACCGGCCTTCACATGGTGACGATCATGCAGGGAGGCAGATGGTTCAGCGCCGCCCTGCGACGATCAGCCGCGCTCGACGGTCGCATCGCCCGTGAGCACCTGGTAAAGGCGCGTCGAACCGTGACGGACGGAGAGCTTGGCCCGGTACGGATCGAGCCGGATTTCGAGCAGACCGTTCTTCCCGGCCTCGCCGGCACGCCCGTGCTGCTGGTCGATGACATCCTGGATGAAGGCAAGACGCTGCGGGCGCTGGCAGAACTGATCGCACCGGTCGCGGACAGTCTGCGAAGCGCGGTGTTGATCCGGCGAATGCGGCCCGAAGGCCACGCCATCGAGCCGGACTATGTGGGGCTGGAGACCGACGAAACAGGGTGGCTCGTCGGCTGCGGCATGGACAGCGAAGGCCGCTACCGAGACCTGCCATATATCGGTATTCGAACCCAAGCCCGCCCCGGGAGCAAGATCGAATGAGCGAAATCTGGGAACTGATGGCCCGGACGGAGATCCCGGCCACGCGCGGCACGATCGCCGCCGATCTCCGCGCCCTCGGCCTGTCCGACGGCGATAACGTGATCGTCCACTCGTCGATCAAGTCGATCGGCTGGGTGGTCGGAGGCGCTCCAACGGTAGTGCAGGCCCTCATCGACGTCGTCGGCGATCGGGGCACCATCGTCACGCCGTCCCACTCCTACGGCCACACAGACCCGGCGAGTTGGACCAGCCCAAGGGTCAGGGAGGACTGGATTCCCCTGATTCGAGATACCCTGCCGCCGTTCGATCCCGCCACAACTCCCACCACACACATGGGCCGGGTAGTCGAGGTGTTCCGGACCTGGCCCGGCACCCTGCGAAGCCGCCATCCGGACGTCTCCTTCTGCGCCCGCGGCGCCAAAGCCGAATTCGTCACCGCGAACCACACCTACGAAATGTCGCAGGGGAACGGCTCACCCCTGGCACGCCTCTACGATCTCGATGGCAAAATCCTCTTCATCGGAGTGGGCTACGACCGCAACACATCGTTCCACCTGGCCGAATACCGCATAGACGAGACGCCCCTGCGTACGACGACGACGCTCGTCGAAGAAAATGGCGCTCGGGAGTGGAGGGAGTTCCCGCAGATAGACAACATGAACGATGACTGGCTGCGTGAACTGGGCGCGGCCTTCGAGGCGGATAACCCGGATAACAAGATAAGCGTCGGAAGAGTCGGCCTCGCCGAATGCCGCCTCTTCTCCCAGCGGGCCGCCGTCGATTTCGCGGTTGGATGGCTCAGAGAAAAGTGGGCGTCGGCGTGACCGGATATGAGTCGTTGCTCGCGGCCACGGAATTCCCCCGGCCCCAACAGCCCGTAGAGGAGTAGCTTGCTGCAACCGAGCGCGGTCGGCTTGCCGCAACTACAAAACGTGAAATGCTACGCGGGCACCCACCCGTGATTTGGCCAATAACGCCCCAATCCCGAGAAAGTGCAGAGAAATCTGCCCGCCTATTCGCCGCCCTGGGTGTAGTCGTCGAAGACCACGAACTGGCCGTGGGCGTGTCGCTCGCCAGGATTGCGATGCTTGCTCAGCGCGCTCAGCACGCTGATCTTCTCCTGCCACGGATCGGCCTCAACGAGGAATGACTCTTCGCACGGAGTGACCGGGCAGTCGCCGCGCCAGACCGTCGCGTGGGGATGGGCGGCATGTCGTTCGATTGCCGGCATCTCGCACCTCCCCCTCTTGCAAAGACATGTTTGATAAATATTTCACAAGAGTTTAATCACCAGGTCGCTTATCGTCAAGTTCACGATGTTTTTCGCCTGGTAGTGACATGTAACCAACGAAAAACGTAGATACAGTGCCGGATCTTATCGAGGGAGCCTGATATCGGGCCGAAACGAGACACAGCATCGATGAGATGCACGGTCAAACGATCCGCCGAATACAGGCGCGCCCGAGAACCTAGCTCGCCGAGAAGTCTGCGAGGCTGAACCCGCGCTCCTCATCGACCGTGTTCAGGCGGTAGTCAATCCAGGCCTCCACCGGATAGCCCAGCTCCGGGTCGTAACTGACCCGTACTTGCGCCGCGTTTTGGTCGAAACCGTCTTCGATGAATTCGAACAGGCCCTCCACGGTCATGTACTTTCCCCATTCTGCTGGATCCAGCAGAGAATCCGATTCCATCGCCCACACCCTCGCGATGCCGCCCGTTCGGACTTCGATCTCGAATGGACCTCGGAATCCCGGGACACAAAAACAGTGCCACTCAAAGACAAAGTCATAATCGCTCAGCCTCGCCTCTTCCCACCGAATACGCGCAGCGGCGAGATCTGCCTCAGAGCCATCGCCTGAGAAACCATCGCTGCCGGTAAGGTCCGACACCTCGAACCTCAGCTCTTCATCACTCGGCCCCTGCACATAGTCGAAGAAGGCCGACACCGGATAACCGAACTCCGGGTGATACTCCACCTCGATCACGTCAGCGTCTCGGTCGATCGCGCCCTGGACGAGATCGAAAAGCCCCTCGACAGCTACCCAGTCCGTGACGCTCGGCGGGTCGAGATGCGACTCCGAACTTGGCCGGCTAACGGCCTTGACTTCGCCACTCCTGACCACGATCAGAACCGGCTCCGTAACCTCCGGCGGGCAAAAACAAAATTGCTGAAACGTGAACGAATAGCGCTGCAGATCGGCCTCCAGCCAACGCCCGCGTGCCGCGGCAAGCTCGTCGGCTGCCGTATTCCCGAAAGCGGACGCCGTTATCTTCTCGATGGTGAACCCGTTCTCCTCGTCGGCGATATTGCTGACGAAGTCGACGAATACCGACTTCGGATAGCCATGCTCCGGGTGATAAATAGCGGTAATGCTGTGCGCCCTTTGCTCAATTGCGTCGGCGATGAATTCGAACAGCCCCTCCACGGTCCTGTAATACTCAAGGACGATTTCGGTATTGGGGTCCGAACCGGCCGCGTGCAGGCCTTTCGTGATCACCCCGTCCCGGACCTTCAGGTCGACCGCCTTGCCGACTCCAAATGGGCAGAAGCATTGCAGGCTCATCGTGACGTCGTAGTCCGAAATGTCGAGCGCCGCCCAGCGCTCCCTTGCCAGAGCAAGCTGCCCCGCATCAGTACCTGGGTCGGCCGGAGGCGGATCGCCGGGAACCGCCGTCTGCGTCGGGTCGGGTGTCGCAGTTGGAGAAGAAGACGCTCCATCCGTACCGCACGCAATCGCGACCAGCGCGATCACGGCGATTCCCAGAACGATTATGCGTTTATTCCAGTACTTCATGACATGAATTCTCGGTGCTAGCCGTTATCGTCTCACCCTTAACGACGCAGGCCAGACGCCGATTGTTCCCACCCCTGTATCGCGCCCCAACCGGAGCCCCACCTTGCCATTCATCCCAATCAAGAGTAGAAACCACAGCGCAATAACTTCGACAACAGGAGCCACATGACCGACTACCAGACGATCACAGCATCCCGAGCCGATGGCGTCGGCCTCATCACGCTCAATCGGCCAGAATCCCTGAACGCCCTCAGCTCTACCCTGTTCGGCGAGTTCTATGCGGAGTTCGAGTCGATGGACGCCGATCCCGACGTACGTGCAATCGTCGTCACCGGAGCAGGCGACCGCGCCTTCTCCGCTGGAGCAGACATAAAGGAGATGAAGCGCCTCGCCGACCAAGGGGTAACGCCGCCCAGCGGCCGATTTGCTGAAAACGGCTGGAACCTCGCCAACTCACGCACACCCACCATCGGCGCGCTCAACGGCCTCTGCTACGGCGGCGGCGCCGTCATGGCGTCATCCTTCGACATCCGAATAGGCTGCGAACGCACGAAGTTCCGGTTCCTCGCCGTCACCTACGGCCGGCTCAACTCCACCTGGACCCTGCCCAACGTCGTCGGCATGGCCATCGCCAAAGAACTCATCTTCACCGGCCGCGTCGTCGAGCCGGAAGAAGCGCTCGAATACAGACTGCTCAATCGGCTCGTGCCACCCGGCGATGTCCTCCCTACCGCAATGGAAATCGCGTCTGGCATCGCCGGCAACGACCCCCGCATGGTACAGGGCGCGAAGCGGCTCCTGCACAAAGGCATCGGCGCCGACTACAGACGCCAGCTCGACAACGAGCGCAACGCAGGCCAAAACGAACTCAAAGCAACCTCCATCGAGGAAGGCTTCAAAGACTTCATAGAACGCAAGGGGCTCTAGCGCTGCCCCGCCAACCAACCCGCTGCCAAAGATAAGCTCAGCGCTGACGATCATTCCCGTCACGCATAAAGGACGAAAAATGGCTCACTGGACCGACGGTTTCAAAGAAAGCGATGGCAAAGGCCCGCTCGATGGCATCCGTGTCCTCGACCTCGGCCGCTACCAGGCCGGCCCCCGCTGTGGACTCGTCTTCGCCAGGCTCGGCGCCGACGTCATCAAGATCGAGCCGCCCGGCCGCGGCGACGAAAGCCGCCCGAACACGCCCCACGTCAGGGGCCAGAGCGCCTACTGGGTCCAGTACAACTCGGGCAAGCGCAGCCTCACCCTCAACCTGCGCACAGAAGCGGGCAAGGAGGTTCTCCGAGAGCTGGTCAAACAGGCCGACGTCCTCATTCAGAATTTTCGCCCCGGCACCATCGACAAGATGGGCTTCGGCTACGACGTCCTCAAGTCACTCAACAAGAAAATCGTCATGGTCAACGTCTCGGCATACGGCCAGTACGGCCCGCTAAAAGACCGGGTCGGCTTCGACCAGGTCGGCCAGGCGATGAGCGGCCTCATGTCCCTCAACGGCGACGCCGATGGCGAACCCGTTCTCGTCCCGTTCCCGCTCGTCGACCGGATCACCTCGCTCCACGCCACCATCGGCGCGCTGGCCGCAATCCGTGAGCGCGAGATCTCGGGCGAGGGCCAGGCCATCGAGGTCTGCCTCGCAGACTCCGCATACACAACGGTCGAGATCCCCGTCTCCGCGTATCTCGGCGACGGCCAGGTGCCGAAACGCGTTGGCAACGAATACCACCTCGCCAACATGTACGAAACCGCCGATGGCCATATCTACCTCGCGAGCTACGGCAGCAACAACATCTTCCCCCGGATTGCCGGTGCCCTGGACCACGAGGAGTGGATAGAGGATCCCCGCTTCGCAGACCGCACCTCCCGCTCGGAAAACAACGGCGTAGTGCAGGCGGTACTGGTCAACTGGTTCCTCGAGCGTCCAACGCAGGAAGCGGTCGATACGCTGAACGACGCCGGCGTCCCCTGCGCCCCTGTCAACGACATAGCGAGTTCGTCGCAACACGAGCACCTCACCGCGCGCGACGTGATGGTCGAGGTGCCTGACGCTAAAGCAGGCACCATGCACGTCACCGGCCGGGTGATCAAGTTCAACCGCTCCGGAATGCCCGTCGGCCACGCCCCCACTATCGGTGAGCACACGGACGAAATCCTCACCGGCCTCCTCGGCAAATCAGAAGAAGAGATCGCGGCGCTGCGGGAAGCCGGCGCGGTTTAGCCGCACGGCCCCTCAGCGCACACGTCACTCCGCAACGCATTCGTCATTCTGGTGAAAACCAGAATCCAGCGGCCTAATCGTCAAATCGCGGATTCGCGAGGCAGATGAGAGTGCGTCGGCGGGCCGAAAGGCGGGCGTCAAGGCGGATTGCCGGGAGCCATCGCGCGGCTCCCTACCGGCAAAAACGCACCATCCCCCGCGATACGGCCGCAGCCAACACGTTTGTCATCCTCGTATCTTCTTCACTGTAAGTGCAAACGGCACAACTGTGACCGTCCAGCCCGGTTACAGCCGCCGCAGGATGCGGCTCTCTTCTCAAAGAACGCGGAGACGATTCATAACATCTCGCGATCATGTCAGCTTCTCTACTAGTTCACTAAAGCTCTTCGCACTCACATCAAAGTTGTCGAGTGAATGAACCGGCTCACGCGGGCTTTGCTCCGTGATCCAGTCGTCTTGATATACATACGCCGTCTTTAGTCCGGCACCTTTGGCGCCCATCAGGTCGCCCGTATGTGCCGCCACCATCATCACTTCATCCGGCTCCAGGCGTAGTAGTTCGGCCGCCTGCTGGTAGGCCCGCGCATCGGTCTTGTACCGCTCCAGGAACTCGCAAGACAAAATGCCATCCCAACTCAAATGGTTGAACTTGGAGCTATCAACGGCAATGGCATAGCTCAGCACCGTGAGGACGTTGACGGTGTATGAGCCCCGCAGCTTATGAACCGATTCCACGGCATCCGGCCACGTATGGAGCCGGTGCCAGATCTGGATCAACGCGTCTCGCTCATCTCTCGAAAGCTCAAGCGAACTATGGGTCTCAAGAACCTCGTCGAGCACCATGTGGTGAATCTCGTCAGCATTCATCCGCGGCAGCTCGCCCGACTTCACCAGCGCCAGTTTCGCGAACATCCCACCACGCCAGTCGGAGGCAAATTGCCGCGCGTCGAGCTCAACGTTCCGGGTCGACGACAACGCCTGAAGCTCTGCTTCAATCGTGCCACGCCAGTCGAATACTGTCCCACCAACGTCAAACGTCAGCGCCTTTACACCCGGAATCTTCATCGAGACCTCTCTCCACTGACCTGCCCTCGCGATCGTTACCACTAATTATGTGGGAACCGGAGCTAACTCCAGTCGGGGCAGGTCAGTCGGCATAGTGCCGGGGATAGCAAACGAAACTGGGCAATACGGGGAGTTATGTCGCTGACTTGACCCTGAAATTGCCCTCACTAATCAGGCAACTACCGGCAGCTTCTCCGTCCAGTAATAGATGAGTCTCGGGTTTTGCGGGTTGTCCCGCAGCGAAGTTCTTCGCTGTGTAGGCAACCGACACAGCTGTGGACACGCCGGGGCTACTAAGACTCTGCCAGGTCCCGGCCGTTGAGGGATCGGATTTCGCGCTGGGTCGCGGCGACGAAAAGGACGATGGCGCCGAGGATGATCGCACCGGCTGCTATGGCGATTCTGACGGGGGAGATGAGAGAGGTAACGTCGCCTGAGAGTTCAGCGATGGCTCCGCCGAGGAATCCCCCCAATGGGATGAGGCTAAAGGTGATGGAGTAGAGTCCCATCACGCGGCCGCGCAGGACCTCTGGGACTTTGATCTGCATGGCAGTCATCGTGCTGATCATGAAGACGGAATTTAAAATTCCTACGATGACGGCGAGCCCCATTGCAAGGAAGTAACCAGGCGAGAGGGCGAATAAGAGAACGAGCACGGAGAAGGCGAAACTGCTGGAGAGGATTATCCAGCCGAGACGGCTGGCGCTCTGGAACTTTCCGACGATTAAGGTGCCTGTGACGGATCCGATCCCGATAGCGGTGAACATGAAGCCGATCTGGCTTGCGCCGCCGTCGAAGATGTCAACGTATGCGGGCATGAGCTGGATGTACATCATTCCGAAGAACATGTTGGCGAAGGTGAGGGGAATAAAAACAGCGAACAGGCGGGAATTGCGAATGTAGTGGACGCCGTCGAGAAATTCGCGGAAGGGGTTGCGGATGGATCGGTCAGGCAGTTCCGGCATGCGCAGGGTCATAAGCGCAATGAACATGAGCACGAACGCGGCGGCGGCGATGTAGAAGACGGTAGCGGTCCCAAACGCCGAGATGAGGAGTCCGCCCGAGGTTGGGATTACGACTCGTGCTCCTTGCCAGAGAATCGAGTCCATTGCGACCGCGCTCATCATATCCCGCCGGTCTTCGATGAGTGACGCGTATATGGCGGTTCGGGTGGGCCAATCGAGTCCGGTCGCGAGGCCGCTTACTACTGCGATGGCATAGACGTGCCAGACCTCGATTACGTCAGTTGCGACGAGTGTGGCGAGTAGTCCGAGCATGGATGCGAGAACGAGTTGGGTTGCTGCCAGGAGGTTTCGGCGGTCTACGCGGTCGGCGAGGACTCCGCCGAAAAGTGTGACGAGGATGGTTGGTACTGCGGTTGCAGCGCCCACGATGCCGAGATTTAGCGCGGAGCCCGTTAGATCAAATATCAGGACGCCCTGTGCGAGCTGGATCATGCCGTACGCGCTGACGGAGGCCATGGAGCCGAGCCATAATCGTCTAAAGCGGGGGTATTTGAGGGCGCTGAAGCGGGAGCGCTCAGGC
>JADFHP010000170.1 GCA_022567135.1 Chloroflexota bacterium | reverse complement strand
TACCCGAAAACACCCGAACAGATGCAAAATCAAAACATTCGAATCGCAATCGTCGGCGCCACCGGCGCCGTCGGAGCCGTCGCCCTCGACCTCCTCGCCGGCCGGAACTGGCCCGCCTCAAGAATCACCGCCATGGCATCGTCCCGATCGGCCGGCAAGAAACTCGCATACGCAGGCCCAGACTCAAGCCAGGAACTGACCGTAATAGAGGCGACCCCCGACTCCTTCGAGGGCATAGACGTCGCCTTCATCTCCGCCAACGCATCCGTCAGCAAACGCCTCGCCCCCGAGGCCGTCTCCAGAGGAGCTCTCGTCATCGACGACGGCAACGCCTTCCGCATGGACCCGGCCGTCCCGCTGGTCATCCCCGAAGTCAATGGCGCCGACGTCGAGTGGCACTCGGGCATCATCTCCATCCCCAACTGCACCACCACGCCGCTCGTCATGGCCCTCGCCGCACTGCAACAGGCAGCGGCAATAACCCGCGTCACCGCCGCCACCTACCAGTCCGTCACCGGCACCGGCGCCGCGGCCCTGCAGGAACTCGAAGACCAGACAACCGCATACGTCGCCGGCGAGGAGCTGCACGCAAACGTCTACCCGCACCAGATCGTCATGAACGTCCTGCCTCACGTCGACGACTTCTTCGACGACGGCTATACAGCCGAAGAACACAAGATGATCAACGAGACCCGCAAGATCATGCACCTGCCCGACCTGCCCATCGCCACCACCTGCGTGCGCGTACCCGTCCCCACCAGCCACAGCGAGGCGGTTCACGTCGAGTTCGAGCGGCCCGTCGACCCGGAAGAAGCACGCCAGCTGCTCTCAGACTTCGACGGCATCGCTCTGGTAGACGAGCCCCGCTCGAATCAATACCCTATGCCGCACACTTCGGCGGGGAGGGACGAGGTGTTCGTGGGACGGGTCCGCAAAGACCTGTCCCACCCCAACGGAATCGCATTCTGGCTGAGTTGCGACAACCTGAGAAAAGGCGCTGCGCTGAACGCTCTGCAGATCATGGACGAAGTGGTCTCCAGAGGACGGCTGCGAACCACCGCTTCCACTACGTAGCGGCTCGCCACAGACCCACCTGAGGACGAAACCATGGCTGAGATCGGAAGACTCCTGACAGCGATGATCACGCCGTTTACAGAAGACGGCGACGTCGACTACGGCCAGGCCCGCAAGCTCGCAAAAGGACTTCTCGAATCCGGCAACGACGGCCTCGTCATAGGCGGCACAACCGGTGAAGCGCCATCCATGTCAGACGAAGAAAAGCTCCGGCTGTTCGCGGAAGTGAAAGAAGAGGTCGGTGACCGCGGCGCCATCGTCGCCGGAACCACCGATAACAACTACCGGAAATCGGTCCAGCTCTCGAAAGAAGCCGAAGCCGTCGGCGTCGACGCGCTCCTGCTCACGGTGCCCGCATACAACAAGCCCCCGCAAGAAGGCATGTACCAGTACTTCAAAGGCATCGCAGAGGCCACAAGCCTGCCCGGCATCCTCTATAACGTGCCGTCTCGCACCGCCGTGAACATGGACGCCGCCACCACCCTCCGCCTCGCGCAGATCGACAACATCGTAGGCGTGAAAGAGGCCTCCAGCGACGCCGACCAGATCACCCGCGTCATCGACGGCGCGCCGGACGGCTTCAACGTCTGGTCGGGCAACGACAACGAGACCTTCTCCATCATGTGCACCGGCGGCTACGGCGTAGTCAGCGTCGCCGGAAACATCATCGCCAACCAGATCAAGGTGATGATGGGCATGGTCCTCGAGGGTGACATCGAGTCGGCCGCAGCAGAACACCGCCGCCTCCTGCCCATCTTCAACGCCCTCTTCTGGGTCACCAACCCCATCCCCATCCGCCACGCCGTAAACCGCGCCGGCTTCCGGGCCGGCCCACCGCGCCTGCCCATGGTCGAACCCGACGAAAGCTTCACCAGCAAGTTCAACCCGGTAATGGACGCCTACAACATAGACCTACCCGTCTGACCGGGCACGGCGCCACAGGAAAAGTCGTCATCCTCGGGCGCCCCGCGACCCGGGGATCTCAGCCTGCAGGGCAGCCCGCGTTCGACCCGGCCCTCAGCGCGCCAATCCCTCCGCCCCCGGGGGGTAATCCCGGCCCCTTCGCTTGTCATTCTCGGGCGCCCCGCGACCCGGGGATCTCAGCCTGAAGGGCAGCCCGCGTTTGACCCGGCCCACAACGCGCCAATCCCGAGAAAATCCAGACCTGTCTGGCCGGGTCAGGAAATAACCGGCTTCAGCGTGATCGTCTCTTCCCGCCGCGGCCCGGTCGAGATAATCGCCGCCTCCACCCCGAGCAGCGACTCGAGAAACTCCACGTAGCGCCGCGCCCCGGCCGGCAAATCATCCGCGTCCGTGATCCCCGCCGTCGTACCGGACCAGCCCTCGAGCGTCTCGTAAATCGGCTTGCAGCGCTCCAGCAACACCGAGTCGATCGGAAACTGCTCGATCCGCTCGCCGTCCAGCTCGTACGCCACGCACACGTTCACAGAATCGACATTATCCAGAATATCCAGCCGCGTGATGATGATCGAGTCAAACCCGTTCACCCGCGCGCTGTAACGGCCCGCCACGCCATCGAACCAGCCCACCCGCCGCGGCCGGCCCGTCGTCGCGCCGAACTCGCCCGCGATGTTCCTGATCCGCTCGCCAAGCTCCCCCGTCAGCTCAGTCGGAAACGGCCCCGCGCCGACCCTCGTGCAGTACGCCTTGAACACCCCCGCCACGCCGCCGAACGCCCGCGGCCCAAGCCCCAGGCCCGTCAGCGCGCCACCCACCGTCGGATTCGACGACGTCACATACGGGTACGTGCCATGATCGATATCCAGCAAAGCGCCCTGAGCGCCCTCCAGGATCACGTTCTCGCCGTTCTCGATCGCCGCCGCAACCAGATCTTCCACCGGCCGAATGAACGACGATAGCTCGGGCGCCCACTCGCGCACGCGCGCGTAAATATCCTCTATATCTATAGGATCGGCGCCGTAGATCTTGGTGAGAACCTCGTTCTTCCGCTCGATGATATCGGGCAGCCGCAACGCCAGGTCCTCCATGTCCAGAAGCTCGCCGATCCTGATGCCGGAACGGGCGACTTTGTCCAGATACGCCGGCCCAATGCCCCGGCCCGTCGTGCCGATCGCGTCTTTCCCCCGCCGCTCCTCTTCCAACTGGTCCAGCCGCACGTGGTACGGCATGACAATATGCGCGCGATCGCTGATGACGATAGTCGAGGGGTCGATCCCCTTCGACTCGATGTCGCGGATCTCTTCGATGAAACCGTCCGGATCGACCACCACGCCATTGCCGATCACGTTTATCGTCTGCGGCCAGCACACCCCGGACGGGATCAGGTGGAACTTGAACTCACCCAGATCGTTTATGACGGTATGCCCGGCGTTGTTCCCGCCGGAGTAGCGCGCAACTATCGAGGCGTCGGCGGCAAGATAGTCGATAATCTTTCCCTTGCCCTCGTCACCCCACTGACCGCCGATCACGGCATATGCAGGCATCTCAGCCTCACTCGCTCCAAAACCTCTATGGCGCGCAACGCCCGCCGGAACTGCGGCGGGCATTCCCAAACAAGTATACAAGAGCACGCGCCCAATCTCACCGCCCGCATGGCGGGAATGTCAGTTCGTCATTCCGGTGCAAACCGGAATCCATCCCCCTCTTCATTAATGACTTCCTGAGCGCCGTCCTGAGCTTGTCGAAGGGCCCCCCCGAAGGACCGTGCGCTCGCGGGCAATGAAGTGCCTGTCTGCCGCAATGTGGCCCTTATTCCCAGCCCCCATCCCAATCTTCGCGCTCTCAGCGACTTAGCGAGACACACTCCCAGACGCCGTATCCCGGCGCCGACCGGCCAATAACCCAACCGTCGCGGGCATCCATCCGGGACCTGGCCTCAAACGCCTCAATCCCGAGAAGGTGCAGGTACACCTGCCCCCCGCCACAAAATATCCAACACCTCCCCCACGAAATCGCCCCTCGTCTTCGCACCCGACAACACCCGGCCAATACACGCGCCGTAAAAAAGATCCACCATCACATCCAGATCGGCGTCCTTCCGAACCAACCCCTCGTGCCGACCCTTCTGCAACTGCTCCCGAATCTGCTTCCGCCGCGGCCACACCCCGCACTCCCGAAAAGCCGAAAGCAACTCCGGCTCCGCGTCCTTCTCCGAGTACACCCGCGCAAACGCCATCGCACCGTTCTGGCTGAACATCGCCTCCGCCAACTGCAGCAAAATCTCCCGCAAATTGCCCTGCACACTCCGCCCATGCAAATACCCCGACACGCCCATCGATTGCCGAAGCGCAGCCGCCAACAACTCCCGGCGATTCGCCCACCGCCGGTAAACCGTCACCTTGCCCACACCCGCATGCTTCGCCACCGCCTCCATGGAAGCCCCCCTGGCCCCGCGCTCGACCAGCAGCTGAGCCGCCGAAGCCAGAATCC
>JADFHP010000053.1 GCA_022567135.1 Chloroflexota bacterium | reverse complement strand
CATCGCTCGTTTCGACCGCGAGATGGCTTTCGCCCCGTATCTGGAGTTGGTAATAGCGCATTCAAAAATTTTCCCACTACTGTGGCCGGTTTCAGGCTGGCCGATGCTACGCGTGAGAGTCCGGATAGTCAAAACGGCGCCCGGAGGCCCGGCCGAAATGCACGCCGGCCCGGCCTGGCGTTATACCATCGAATATACGAGGTTGATTGCGTTTGGGCCAGTCCAATATGGGCGTCAATTTCGTATCCGGTTTTAAGCACGATTCGAACCGCATCGGCCACACCCCGAATGTCAGAGAAGCACACGATCGGCCTCATAGGCGGCACAGGACCTGAAGGCAAGGGCCTCGCAGTCCGATTTGCGTTGGCCGGGCATGACATAGTGATCGGCTCCCGTGATGCCGAAAGAGCCGCCTCCGCCGCGACAGCCATCGAGTCGATAATCGACGGCCGCACCGGCGCAGGCGCCATTACCGGCAGGGCGAACAGCGCGGCCGCACGCGCCGCCGACACCATAGTCCTGGCGGTTCCATATGCCGGCCAGACGGCGACTCTGGAAGAACTGGGAACTGAAATCGATGGAAAGATCGTAGTCAACGTGATTTCGCCGCTGAAATTTGAGCATGGCCGCGCGACCGCGACGCCGCCACCGGCCGGCTCCGCGGCCGAAGAGGCGGCCGCTCTCGCGCCGGCGGCAAGATGGGTAGCCGGATTCCATACTCTGCCGGCAGGTGAACTCGCCGACCCCGAGTCCGATATGAATACAGACGTTCTTGTCTGCAGCGACGACGCAGATGCAAAAAAGACAGTCATGGAACTGGCCAGCGGGATCGCGGGGGCCCGCCCGGTCGATGCGGGCGGCCTGGAATCAGCTCGCTACCTGGAGGCCGCGACAGTGTTGCTCATCAACATAAACAAGATCTACAGGGCGCATGGCTCCCTCAAGATCGTCGGGATCTGAGCCGTGCCATCTGTTAGAGCCATCATTCTGCGCATCGCCCTGCCCGCGCTGGCGGCCGCCGCCGGCATGGCAATGCCGTTTCCGGGCGGCGCCGCGGCCGCGGGGTCCGATGAGGACCAGACGATACGCGTGCTCCGCAACACCCACTCAATCAACTACGGCAAAGCGATCACTTTCGAGCTTGAGCTATCTGCCGAAGGTGCCCCGATCACGGAGATCCAGGCGCTCTTCAAGCCCGACGGACCCCGGGTGGTCAGCTCATACTCTTACCCTGACTTTCAACCCGGCAACCACGTGGCCGCCACATTTGAGATTCCGACATCCGGCAGCGACTTCTTCCCGCCCGGAACCGTTCTCACCGTAAGTTATCGAATCATCGATTCGGACGGACGGGAGTTCACCACAGAACCGATTCGTGTCGAATATCTTGACCCCAAGTTCCAGTGGAATCGCCGCACGGAAAACCAGTTGACGGTCGTTTACCACGACAGGAGCAACTCCGATATAGACCGGCTCTTCGCCGCCGCCAACGGCCGGATGAGCGAAATCGCCGACGTATACGGAATCGAAAGCGAAAGCGACTTCAAAGCGGTGCTGATCAACTCCAGTCTTGAGGCAGAGCTGGCGTTCCCGCTCACTACCGAAGCCGCCCGCCGCGGCCACACGTTCATAGGCTTCGCGTTCGACGAATTCGACCAGTTCGTTCTCTGGGGGATCGATTCCCAGTCATTCGTCCACGAACTCGCCCACCTGATGTTCGCCGAGGCGGTGCCGTCCGCGATCGCGAGTCCGCCCGCATGGCTGAACGAAGGCCTCTCCGTCTACTTCGAATCCAACGACAGCCGGAACGCACAGACCCGGCTGCGCGGCGTTGAGGATGAAGACGACCTGATGCCCATCCGAAACATGAATCGAGTCCCGGGACAACGCAGGGACATCACACTGTTCTACGGAAAGTCCGGCAGTTTCGTAGGCTTTCTCATAGATGAGTTCGGCGCTGAACGGATGTCCCTCCTGTTGAAGACGCTCGATCTCGGAACCCGCATCAACGACGCGATCAAGGCCACATACGGTTTCGAACTCGACAATCTCGATGACGTATGGACGGCCCGTCAGTTCGGACTCGCCGAGCCGGCACTCATTCCGGTCTCCGCGGGAGAGGCTCCGGCCGCATCACAAGAGCCAGACCCGAGCGGCGAGCCGGAGGACCAGCCAGAGGGCCGAGTCGCCCCGTCACCGTTCGTTCAACTCTTCAAGTCCGAAAGCGCCGCGGGCGAGGTGTTTGAGGATTCGAAATGGCGTTCCTTCGGGAACTGGCCGGTCATCGCCACCAGCCTTGGCGCAATCTCCGGCCTTTTATTTTTCACCCTCCGCTCCCTGAAGAACCGAGGGAGTAACCGGCGCCGGACCACGGGCGCGTGAAAAGGAGACGCGGACAAGGGGCCGACTCGGAATGAGGCAGGCGGCGCTCATCTACTCGGACGACCTCGCAACCCACATCCTCAGCGAAGAGCATCCCATGCGCCCTGTTCGGCTCTCTCACATGCACGAGCTGGCCAGCGCAAGCGGCTTTCTTGACGCCCCCAACTCCCGGACCGTGGCCCCCAGACCCGCTTCGGATGATGAACTGGCCCTCGCCCATACAACCGAGTACGTGGAGGCCGTAAAGAAACTCGACATCGGCGAAGGACACGATGTCGCCGCCCGGTTCGGTTTCAGTCCCGGTGACAACCCCGTCTACCCCGGCATATTCCGAGCCCAGGCGCTCTCCGCCGGCTCCGCCATGGTCGCTGCGGAGCAGATCGCGGGCGATGTGGACGTTGCCTTCGCACCCGCCGGAGGACTGCACCATGCCATGCCGAATCGAGCTTCCGGCTTTTGCGTCTTCAACGATCCCGTCATGGCCATCCGAAGCCTTGTCGAAAAAGGCCTGCGCGTCGCCTACGTCGACATCGACTGCCATCACGGTGACGGGGTCCAGCACGCCTTTTATGACACAGACGCCGTGCTGACGATCTCGGTGCACGAAAGCGGCCAGTTCCTCTTCCCCGGCACAGGATTCACAAACGAGACCGGCGCCGGCGCCGGCGCCGGCTTTTCCGCCAATCTCCCGCTCGCGCCATATACAGGCGACGAAGACTACGCCCGCGCCTTCGATGCCGTCGTGCCGCCCCTGGTAAACGCCTTCAAGCCCGACGTGCTCGTCACACAGCTCGGCATAGATACCCACATGCTGGATCCCATCACCCACCTCCGCCTCACCGCGCAGGGCTTTGCCGGGACCGTCGCCAAACTCGGCGCCCTGGCACAGGAATCTGGCAAATGGATCGCTCTCGGTGGCGGTGGATACGACCTGGGCGCGGTCGCGCGGGGCTGGGCCATGGCCTACGCCGTCATGACGGATCAGGACATCCCCGACCGGATCCCGGAATCTTTCGCCTCGCCGGGCAACTCAACAGACCATCTGCAAGAATTCGCAGATCCACAACCCCCGGAACCGGAAGGAGCGGTACGGAGTCAGATCTCCGCATTTGCAGACCGCAGCGTCGAGCAGCTCCAGATGCTCCTCTTTCCACGCTTCGGCATCTCCTGAACCCGAACCCACAGGCCAGTCTGGGTAATTCCACCCAGCACCGGTGGGTAGTATTCGCCTATCGTGGCCTCCTGGGCGATAGCACACTTCGTCAGGTGCGTGGGCCGCGGACCTCCCCAGAATCTTCCCGGACTCTCGACGACCCGGCACCCGGCGAAGGAGCATGACGGCACCCCGGCCTACCATGGCGAAGATACTCCTGGTCGATGACCAGCCCGACATAAGGTTCGTGATGGGTGAATTCCTCGAATCCCTGGGCCACGAGGTCATCAAGGCATCAAGCGCGCCGAGCGGCCTGGAGATGCTGGAATCCGAACGTCCCGACCTCGTCTTCCTCGATCTGACCATGCCCGACATGAGCGGCACGGAAGCGCTGGCCCAGATCCGGCGGCAGGAAGCGACCCGCCACACGCGCGTGTTGCTTCTGACGGGCTCGACCTCAACCGAGGAGCTGGACCAGGCACGTGAACTCGGTATCGAGGGCATAATCCCCAAACCGTGGCAGTCGGCAGATGTCGCCTCGCAGATCGTGGCCGCAATGGCCAGATCCTGAACCGAAGACCAGACGCCTGTTTACTCCAAATACCTGTTACACGGTAACGTGGCGGGAGTTTCCTCCTGTTTGGTAGGTACTTACGACGTTGACACACCGGCACCCCTCGCGACTACTATAATTGCCGTCCAGCTCGCACGCGTGCCCGCGTCGCGGGCCGAGGCTGTGTGACCTGAAATATGACAAACCAGAACCTGCCCGCACTCACCGTGCTGGTTGCCGACTCGAGCGAGATCTTCAGGCGAGGAATCCTGAGGGCTCTTCAGGACGCGCCAGACATGGACAGTGTGTGGGACGGCGAGCTGGTCGAGTCGGTCGAGGCCACAGAGGCCCTGCAGCCGGACGTGGCTCTCATCGACATCGGCCTGCCTCAGCAGCGCGGCCTCAGCGTCGCCTGGCAGATCCGAATGCGAAACCCTGCCACCGCTACGATCATCCTTTCGCCGTACGAGGATGACAATCAGGTCTTCCAGAGCGTCAAAGTTGGCGCCGCGGCATTCGTGGCAAAAGACACCCCCGCAGACGACCTGCTGCGGCATATCCGGGAAGTCGGCGCCGGCGCGAACCTGATCAGCGACACCTTGCAGGGCCGTCCCGGCGTGGCGAGCCAGATGATCCAGCAGTTCGAGAGCTACTCGCTGGCCGGCATAGAGACCGAGAAACTCGTCTCCCCCCTCACCAACCGGGAGCGCCAGGTTCTATCGATGATCTCCCAGGGCCATGGCAATAAGCAGATCGCCGCGTCCCTTGGCATCAATGAGCAGACCGTCAAGAATCAGATGAGCGGCATCATGGCCAAGCTGCACGCCAACAACAGGACGCACGCCGTAGTGCTCGCCCTGAATAGCGGCTGGCTTGACGTGCCGGAGGGTCCCATCGCCCCCGTCCCCGGCTCCCCACCTGCCTCCTGATGAGCGCCGTCCGCGCTCACATCCTCTCCAGAGACTCCATATTCATCGCCGGGCTTCGTGACGCCCTCCAGGGTGATGACGACCTCCAGATATCCGGGGCGTCTACCACTCCGGCCGGGGGCGACGAAACGCTGGATCACCTGTCAGACGCCTCCCCCGATCTCCTGCTCATCGATCTCGAACTCCCCGCGCTTTCGGGCGCCGCCACCATTGCCGCAGCGGCGGCTGACTTTCCTACAGTCGCCGCAATCGCCCTCTACGACTACGAGTCAGATGATCACGTCTTCGCCGCGCTCGAGGCCGGGGCGGCCGCGTGCATCGCCAAAGACGTGGCACCGGATATTCTCGGTCCGCTCATCCACAGGGTATGCCAGGGAGACCGGCCCATCTACGAGAGCGTCATGGAGATGCCCAACGTGGCCGCAAGGCTGGCCAGGGTGCTGAGCAAGACGTGGGTGGAGGCGCAACCCGTCCGGCCAGTGCTCGCGACTCTGACTACCAGGGAACAAAACGTTCTTAACCAGCTGGCGGAAGGTGTCGAAAGCGGAGATATCGCGTCCGCGCTCGAAATGTCCGCGGCCGGATTGAGGGTCGTAGTCCGCTCCGTGGTGGCTAAACTCACGGAAAACAGATCTGCCCTGCGCATCGCGGAGGTCTGCCTGGCCTGAAGCGAAACTACCGTCTTCAAATTCGGCCCCGGGTCAAACGGTTACGTTTGCGCCAGTACCGAAGTACCGGCTCAAACAGTACGCATGTAACGTTTCCCAACCCGCTTCCCCGTGCTAAAACGTTCCCGCTTTACTCCTGACAGAGTCTTGATCTGAAGGAAGAGACAGGCGGGAATGGACGTTTTGGACCCACCCAGTCGTAGTAGATCGAATGCCGGCAGCGCTGCCGAGGATTTCTTCGGCGATCCCGCTCAGCACCTTTCTGCGATCGCTCACGAAATCCGCACTCCGCTGACCACCATCGTGGCCCTGACCAACCTCATGGAGCGCAATTGCAGCCCGGAAGTATCTTCCCAGCAGGCCGAATACCTGAGGATGATGCGCCTGAATAGTCAAAGACTTTCAGCACTGATCGACGACCTTCTCGACCTGCACCGCCACGACCGAGGCGAACTGACGATCAACCGCCGCGACATTGACCCCGTGACACTGCTAATAAATGCCGCTGACACCATTCAGCCGGTCATCGAGCAGCGCGGGCAGCTTCTGGATCTTGGCATGGAGCTGGACGGCGTCACGGTTCACGCCGACGAAGCCCGTATGGCGCAGGTGCTGATCAACGTCCTGAGCAACGCATCGAAGTATTCGCCTCGCGGCGCCAACATCCACGTCAGGGCGGGCATGCTGCGCGACACGCTCTATATCACCATCCGCGACGAGGGTCGTGGCTTCGACCATAAGCAACGCGAGCGGGTGTTCGAGCCCTACTACAGGGTGGCTGATGGACCTTCAGCAACGGAGCCCGCGGTGGAGGGATCGGGGCTCGGACTTGCCGTCGCGCGATCGCTCGTTGAACTGCACGGCGGCGTGATAGACATCATCAGCCGACCGGACCACGGCACAGAAGTGGCGATCTGCCTGCCGCAGGCAAAAATAAACCCGAAAATCAAGGTACGCGCCCCTGTGACGAGCTGACCGGTAGCGAGCTGATCTCTCGACCTGCCCCCCCGGCTACGCCTGAAGCGCCAGCCCCGCCCGCGCCCGCTCCGCCAACTCCGCGACCATAGGCTCCGTGAGGGGCTTGGACACCACCTCATCTGCGCCAATCTCCAGCGCGATCGCCCTGAGAAGATCGATATCAGGCGCCGCCGTTATCATCACCACGTATCCCGGCCTGCGTGAACGCGGACGGCGCTCCAGCTCCATCAAGATGTCTACTCCGCTCATCCTCGGCATGAGCCAGTCAAGGATCAGGAGATCGGGAGGAGTATCACCGATCATTTCGAGACCGGACGCGCTATCCACCGCCAGCACGGTCGAATGGCCACCCAGGCGATCGAACGCGCGCCCTATCAGCGATATATAGGCCGGATCGTCGTCGATTACGAGTATGTTCATCGTCCACCCTGCCCGTCCGCTTCACTCTCACACGTTCGGTCACGCGGGCGGGTTCAGGTTATGAAGCTACACATCACCCGCCTCGATGACCAAGAGATTCTTCCGCGGATTACGGCTGGATGAGGCTGCACGCCGGCCAGGAGCGGTTCTCAGCCGCACATTGAGTCTCTCCCGGCAAGCGCGCGCCCACCGGGCCTGCAATAATTGGTCGGGGCCACCGCGGGACCGCAGGTGGCTCCGTCTGCGGTATCGGCAAGTCCTGGAGAATGTGAAGACCGGTTGCTCGAAGCCTGGGGTCAATATTTCGGCGCATCGCTTCTGGTCTTCCTCGGCGGATGGTTTCTCGTCCGCTTCGGCGACGCCATTGCCGATGAGACGGGCCTCGGCCGCGTCTGGGCAGGCGTCATCCTCCTGGCGACCGCTACGTCCCTGCCCGAGCTTGTTACCGGCATAACGGCCGTACGGCAAATCGATTCCCCGAACCTCGCCGCGGGCGGTGCGTTCGGCGCCAATGGCCTCAACCTCCTCGTGATCGCCATCCTCGGTCTCAGGTGGCGTGAGATGCTTCATGATCCGACCACCGAGACAAAGAAGATGGGAATCTCAGGAATTCTCGTCACCCTGATAGCAGCGGGCGTCCTCGTGCTCGGGCGTGACGCCCTTGGCGTTCCGTCGGTCGTCATCAGAATCCTGCCCGGACTGCTTATCGTCTCCTACGTCGTCACGGCGCTGTGGACGATCGGCCAGCTCGGCTCAGTCCTCCCTTCTCGAAGCACCCTCTCAGGCGGGATGCCATCGCTTTCAATCCCGAAGCCTTCAGAGAGACTGGTCAAGAGCGCAGGTGGATATCTGGCAGCCGTGGGAATCGTCACCGCCTCGGGCATTTGGCTCGCATTTGCCGCGGACGATGTCACAGACGCCATGGGCTGGTCATCGAGCTTCGTGGGCGCGCAGTTCCTGCCGCTCAGTACCACGCTTCCCGAGTTTTCCGTCGCCGTCGCCTCTCTCAGGCTGGGCGCGCCGGAGATGGCCCTCTCCAATCTGCTCGGCAGCAACATGTTCAACATCGGCATCGTCCTGGCCGTCGACTCCTTCGCCTACACCAAGGGCGCCTTCTTTACGCAGATCTCCACGGTCCACGAGGTCGCCGCCATGGCCGGGCTTGCCATGACGCTGATCTTCATACCTGGACTGGTCTTCGCGAGCCGCCCCTGGGGAGCGACGGCGGCAACTAAAAGCATCACCATGATCGCCGTCTACGCCACGATGAGCACACTTATCTTCATCTTGAGCTAGCCGCGCCCAGACGCGGCGCGCGCTTTGGGGTCCCCGGGCTCCCTGGCGCGAAAACGGGGCCGCCAATCGCGAACCCCGTTCGTTATCGATTCCTAACGCCGTTACTTAAACTTCCCGGAACTCGCCGTCTACGGTGTCCTCGGGCGGCTCGTCATCGCCGTCTTGCGGCTCCGCCTCGCCTCCGTCCCCGGCGCCCGCCGCCGCTCCGGCCTGCGCCTGGGCCGCGTATACGGCTTCGCCCACCTTCTGGAGCGTCCGTTGCAACTCGTCGACCGCGGCCGTCAGCGTATCCGCCTCCGTCGCCTCGTCTTCAAGAAGATCCTTCACGCCCTTGATCTTTTCATTGATTTCAGTCTTCAACTCTTCCGGGACGTGCTCATCCTGATCGGTCAGCAGCTTCTCGGCGGAGTATACGGCGCTGTCCGCTGTGTTCCTCGCCTCGACGGCAGCGCGCCGCTTCTCGTCCTCTTCGGCGTTTTCCTCCGCCTCCTGAACCGCCCGCGCTATCTCATCCTCCGATAGACCGGAGCGGCCCGCGATCGTGATGTGCTGCTCCTTATTCGTGGCCTGATCCTTCGCCGAGACCTTCAAAATCCCATCTGCGTCGATGTCAAACGCGACCTCAATTTGAGGAACACCGCGCGGCGCCGGCAAGATTCCGTCCAGCATGAACCTGCCGATCGATGAGTTCTCAGCCGCCATCGGGCGCTCTCCCTGGAACACGTGCACCTCGACCGAGGGCTGACTGTCGGCCGCGGTGGTGAACGACTCGGATTTCGATGTCGGAATCGTCGTGTTCCGCGAAATCAGCACAGTCCCAACTCCGCCCATCGTTTCGATCCCAAGCGACAGCGGCGTAACATCAAGCAGCAGGATGTCTTTGACGTCGCCCTCGAGAACGCCGGCCTGGATTGCGGCGCCTATGGCGACGACCTCATCCGGGTTTACGGACTGGTTGGGATCCTTGCCGAAAATTTGCTTGACCTTCTCGATCACTGCCGGCATGCGAGTCTGGCCACCGACCAGGATGATGTCGTCGATATCCGATGAAGTGACGTCGGCGTCTGACATCGCCTGCTTACTGGGTTCGACGACGTTCTCTACGAGATCGGCGACCAGCTGCTCGAACTTCGTCCGGGTCAACGGAAGGGAAAGATGCTTCGGACCCTCGGCATCAGCGGTGATGAACGGAAGATTCAACTCCGTCTGAGCGACGTTAGATAGCTCGACCTTGGCGCGCTCCGCCTCCACCCTCAGGCGCTGCAATGCCGCCGGATCTTCACGAAGGTCGATCCCGTTGTCGGCCTTGAACTCGTCCGCCGCCCAGTCCACGATGCGGAAGTCGAAATCATCGCCGCCAAGATGGGTATTCCCGTTGGTCGACTTGACCTCGAACACGCCTTCGCCAAGCTGGAGAACGGTGATATCGAACGTCCCGCCGCCAAGGTCGAACACCACGATCGTCCGGTCGCCTTCTTTGTCCATTCCATAGGCGAGAGAGGCGGCAGTGGGCTCGTTGATGATTCGCATCACCTCCAGCCCGGCGATCTGGCCCGCCACTTTCGTGGCCTCACGCTGGCTATCGTTGAAGTAGGCGGGCACGGTGATTACGGCCTTGGTCACCACGTCGTTGAGCTTGGCCTCCGCATCTTCCTTCAACTTGCGAAGGACCATTGCAGAAATCTCTGGCGGAGACTCCTTCTTGCCGCTCAGCTCAATCCACGCGTCCCCGTTCGTCCCCTCGACGATCTTGAACGAAACCATCGACTGGTCCCGCTTCACGGACTCATCTTCAAAACGCCGGCCGATGAACCGCTTGGCCGAGTACACGGTGTTCTCAGGGTTGGTGATGCTCTGGCGGCGAGCAAGCTCACCGACGAATCTCTCACCGGATTTGGGATTCACAGCCACTACCGAGGGCGTAGTACGCCGACCTTCATTGTTTTCCAGGATCCGTGCTTCGCCGGCCTCCCATACCGCGACTACCGAGTTGGTAGTACCGAGGTCGATCCCGACTGCTTTCGCCATTAGTTTTCTGTTCTCCTTGTTACCTGATTTACCTTCAGGATTTTTATAAATTTTTTCGCGGTTGGGGCCGTCCGGCCACAGACCGGCACCGTTGATCTCTTATATCGTGGGGTGGCCATCTGGCGGACCGCTTTCATCCGGCGCTTTTCGTAATTGTTATTCCTGTTCGGCGTCCGTTGCTTCACCTTCCTCGGACGCGGAAGCAGCCGGAGGGACCGCCACCTCCACGAGCGCCGGCCGCAATACGTCGTCTCCAATCTTGTAACCGGCTCGCATGACGCGGATCACCGTCTCGGACGGGTGGTCATCGGTCTCCGTTCTCATCAGCGCTTCATGAAGCCTGGGGTCGAACTTCTCACCTACGCTATCGAACCTCACGACGCCCTCTCCGGATAAAAACGACTCGAAGCTACGATTAATGGCGTCCACCCCGTCCACGAACTTCTGGTCAACCCTGGAAATCACGTCCGGCTCGAGCGCGGCGTCAATACTGTCCGCCACCTCGAGGACCTTGATAAGGATCGAACGGACCGATCGGCGGCGAATATCGGTGTTTTCAGCCTCAGCCCTGCTTCGAAAATTTACGAAATCAGCCTGCGCGCGCTGGGCCATGGCGCGGAACTGATCCTTCTCCCTCAGCGCCTCGGCCAGCTCGCTGTCCGGTGGTATCTCTTCGGCGGCGATAGCTTCGGAATCGCCGACGCTGCGACTCCCGGTGATCTCGTCGCCAGAATCCTCCCCAGTATCCCCAGGTGAATCCCCAGTTGAATCACCGGGTGGTTCTCCAGGTGGGTTCCCACCCGAGTCCTCAGGCGTGTCCTGAGGAGGCTGGCCGGAAGACTCCGGCTCCTTTTCCTCGTCTCTTTTCACGGTCACTCCATACTTCGCAATGATCTGACGGCTCGCGTATTCGTACCTAACCGGCTTCAAGGGCTTCCAGAAGCCCGGCCAGCTCGGCCTCAACGGCCCTTCCCTCAGCCGTCGTCACGAATTCGGCGCTGCTCTCTACCTGATCCAGGACGTGATGCAGGTGCGACACCAACTCCATCACCAACCGCACTCCGGCAAGATTCAGGCCAAAATTATCGGTCAGATTCCTTATCAGCCGCAGTCGAGCAAGATCCGCCTCCGAATACAGCCTCAGGCTGCCTCCGGTTCTTGAAGGGCGGATCAGACCAACCCTCTCATACTTGCGCAACGTCTGCGGATGCATCTCCGTCAGCCGCGCCGCAACACTGATTATGTAAAGCCCGGTTATCTCAACCGAATCGCCAGCATCCGCCCCCCGGCTCCGCTCCCGCAATGGCGCGGGAACGCCCGCCGCGGGCGTGATCCGGCTGAACAGAGATTCGAATAGAGCACGCCGCTCGTCACTGCTCGTCTGCCGTAGCGTGCTCGCGCGGTGCCGGCCCGGAGATTGGCGATCCGACGTGGATCTATCGTCGACCATGCATCATTCCCGGTAACAATTCTGTAATCGATGAAACCGAAATACTTTACCCGGCGTCTAATACAGAGAATAGGCTATGACTTGATACGGGGCGTGTCAAGCTTCATGACGGCATAGGCATCGTGCAACGGCCTCATTGCGATAACCACTGTTAACATAATATTTACGGAATCTGTTGAAGGCATAGGTAGACAAGAACAGAAACCGTAGTAAACTTTTATGCCGGACCGGCTGAGGCCGGATCGATTGGGCGGTTTCCTTCATATGAAGGCGCATCGCCCGACGAAAAGCGTATGGCGAGATCGAATGACTTGCCTTATTGAAAGGATCTTATAGGGATGATGCTGTACTTGAAGGCGTGCCCCCGCTGCCGCGGGGACGTCAAGTACGAGCGCGATGTTTACGGCCCATATCTTGAGTGCCTGCAGTGCGGATTCCTGCTCTCCTCCAAGTCCGAGGGGATCACGGCGTCAAGCGAGAAGAGCACCGGAGAGAAGGCTGCGAGCGGCACTGTAAAGGCCGCCTGAGCCAGCCGGCGCGCTGGCCGCGCCCGTACTTCTGAGACCCCGGCCTGTCAGGTCGGGGTTTTCGTTTAACGCCCGTATAGCTGCCGTCTACCGCAGGTCCAGTACATCCACGTCCGTTTCGATAATCTGCACGTCCCAGAGATGGCTCTCCGCGTACTCGACCGCCGATTCGATCACAGATCGGGCTGTCGCCGCGTCACCGGACACGGCCGCAAGACCTATCTCCGCGCTCTGCCACGTATCCTGGCCGCCGGTCTCAGCAACCGAAATCCGGAATCGGTGCCGCAATCGGTCGCACACGGATCTAACCACGCGGCGCTTCCCCTTAAGTGAGTGATTTTCGGGCAGGTGAAGTTGCAGATGGGCGATTCCAATGTACATATGTACCAACCGGGTGCCAGATGCGGAGCAGATGATTAATATTGCGCAGCTTACGCCTGTATCGGGAACCGCGACCAGAGGTTAATCGCTTGCCGCCCCTTTTGCGCTTGTGATATAAGGCACACACTACACCTCATTTTAACTCTGAATATCCCGTTTCCACGCCAGGAGGGCACGATATTTGGCCATTAGCCCCACACATACCAATCGCACAGCCGATTCCATTATCGTCCCTGACGTCGTCGTCGAGAGACTGCCCCTTTACGTACGCGTTCTCGCGGGCTTCGAGGCACGCGGCACCGAGATGGTCAGTTCCGAACAGCTGGGGTCCCAGCTCCATATGACGCCCGCCCAGATCCGGAAGGACCTTTCCTACTTCGGGCGCTTCGGCAAACAGGGCAGGGGCTACAACGTCCAGGCGCTGGCCCTCCGCCTGCGAGAGATTCTCGGGCTGGACAGATCGTGGAACGCCTGCCTGGTCGGCGTCGGGAGGCTCGGGAGAGCCATCATCAGCTACCCCGGTTTCGCGCCGGAAGGCTTCAATATCGTCTCCGCGTTTGACATGAACCCGGCCGTTGTCGGTACGATGGTGGACGGAATCTCGGTCGATGCCATTTCGGAAATCAAACCGGTCGTAGAGCGGCTCGACATCGCCATCGGCATTGTTGCGGTGCCGGCAGCCGCAGCCCAGGAGGTCATCGACCGGCTCGTGGAGGCCGGCGTCGGGGGGATTCTCAACTATGCTCCCATCACCGCCCACGCGCCCGGCAATGTGAAGATAAAAAACATAGACCCGGTCATGTCGTTGCAGTCGATGACCTACTATCTCAAGACCCGAATCCAAGCCTGAACCGAACGATGAAAACGGCCCGCCCGGGGCGGACCGTTCTTGCTTAACCCGGGAACGAAGGGGCGATCAGGGCGCTTGGACCCGCTCAGGCCGCCTACGCCTCCGGGCCAGGCCGACGCGCGTGCGTGCTCGTGCCAGTTGCGCCATCGCGCGCTCCAGGTCGACGTCGGAATCGTGGCTGGCCACTCGCTCCTGCGCACGCTTCATCGCAGTCTCGGCTCGATCAAGGTCGATATCCTCGGCCCGCTCCGCGGCGTCCGCGAGGACCACAGCCTTGTTGCGAAGAACCTCCAGGAAGCCGCCGGAGACCGCCAGGTCCTCCTCTTCGCCACCGGTCCTGAACTGGAGGAGCCCCGGCGCCAGCTGGGTCAGCAGCGGCGCGTGGCTCGGGAGTATCGCCAACTGCCCATCAATGCCCGGCGCGATGAGTATGTCCACGTCGCCGGCGTAGAGTTCTTCTTCAGCCGTTACTACTTCTAATCGAAACGGTGACACTCGCGCATCCTCTTGCTCGGGCCGCTTAGGCCGCGGCCTCCGCCTGCATCTTCTCACCCTTCTCGCGGGCTGATTCGATGTTTCCCACCAGGTAGAAGGCCTGCTCGGGCAGGTCATCGTGCTTGCCCTCCAGGATTTCCGAGAAACCCTTGATCGTATCCTGCAGCTGCACGTACTCACCGGGGATGCCGGTGAACACCTCGGCAACGAAGAACGGCTGCGTCAGGAAGCGCTGTATACGCCGCGCCCGGCCCACGATCACCCGGTCCTCTTCTGACAGCTCCTCGATTCCGAGGATGGCGATGACGTCCTGCAGTTCCTTGTAGCGCTGGAGTATCCGCTGGACTTCACGGGCTGTGTTGTAGTGCTCTTCGCCGACTATGCCAGGTTGCAGCATGCGTGATGATGAGGCAAGCGGGTCGACTGCTGGATACAGGCCCTGCTCAACCAGAGATCGCTCAAGGTTTATCGTCGCATCAAGGTGGCCGAACGTCGTCACAATGCCGGGGTCCGTATAGTCGTCAGCCGGAACGTAGACAGCCTGGAACGAAGTGATCGAGCCGTTGACCGTTGAGGTGATTCGCTCCTCCAGGTCTCCCATCTCAGTCGCCAGCGTCGGCTGGTAACCCACCGCCGAAGGCATGCGACCAAGAAGTCCGGATACCTCCATGCCGGCCAGGATGTACCGGTAGATGTTGTCGATGAACATGAGCACGTCCTGGCCGTGGACGTCCCGGAAATACTCGGCCATGGTGAGGCCCGTCAGGGCCACCCGCAGCCGCACGCCGGGGGGCTCGTTCATCTGCCCGAAGACCATCACGGTGTTCTTGATGACGCCCGACTCCTGCATCTCGTGCCACAGGTCGTTGCCCTCGCGGGAGCGCTCTCCCACGCCGGCGAAGACGGAGTAGCCCTTGTGGACGGTGGCGATGTTGCGGATGAGCTCCATGATGATGACCGTCTTGCCCACGCCGGCGCCGCCGTAGGCGCCCACCTTGCCGCCCTTGGTGAAGGGAGAGACCAGGTCGATGACCTTCAGGCCGGTCTCCAGCACCTGGGTGGTCACGCTCTGCTCCGCGTAGGAGGGTGGGGCCCGGTGGATGGGCCAGTGGTCCTGAGCGTCCACGTCGCCTAGGTCGTCCAGGGGAACTCCAAGCACGTTGAAGAGGCGCCCCAGAGTGGCCTCCCCCACGGGCACGGTGATGGCCTGGCCGGTGTCCCGGACCACGGCGCCGCGGGCGAGCCCCTCGGTGGGTCCCAGGGCCAGGCACCGGGCCCAGCTATTCCCCACGTGCTGCTCCACCTCCAGCACCAGCCTCTCGCCGCCCACCTCCATCTCCAGGGCGTTCCGAAGTCCGGGCAGGTCGTTTGGGGGGAACTCCACGTCCACTACCGTGCCGATGACCTGGACCACCTTGCCTTGGCTGCCTGCCGCCATTGTTGCGTACCTCCTAGATCTCTATGCCTGGCTCAGCGCCGCCACCCCACCGATGATATCCAGCAGCTCCCTGGTGATGCCCTCCTGGCGCACCTTGTTGAGCTGGAGGGTCAGCCCCTCGGCCATGTCTGAGGCGTTGTCCGTGGCGTTCCGCATGGCCACCATGCGGGCCGACTGCTCGCTGGCGATGCTCTCCAGCACCGCGTGGTACACCTGCATCTGAAGGAACCGGGGCACCAGGGCCGCATATACCGCCCTATCGCTCGGCTCGTAGATATATCCCGCTCCGGCCTCGGCCGTCCCGCCCTCGGGCGGCTCCACCGGCAGCACCTGGCTGATCACGGGCCGCTGGACCAGCACGCTCACGTACTCGGGGTAGGCCACGAAGACCTGGTCCACCTCGCCGGAGGTGTAGCTCTCCTCAACCATGTGGATGATGGGCATGGTGTCGGCCAGGCTGGGGCGGTCTCCCAGGTCGGTGAACACCGCCTTCACGTCGCGGCCCGTCCGCACCATGAAGTCCCTCCCCTTCTTCCCCACCGTGATCACGGAGACGTGCGCCTCCTGCCGGAGGACGAACTGGCCCGTCGCCCGGTTCATATTGCCGGGCAGGCCTCCGCAGAGGCCCCGGTCCGGGGGGATGTGCACAACCAGGACCCGGCGCACCGGAGGGCGCTCCATGAGC
>JADFHP010000169.1 GCA_022567135.1 Chloroflexota bacterium | reverse complement strand
TCTTCGTGCTGACTCTCACCGTCCTGGCTTTAATCGCGGCCGCGTGTGGCGGATCGCCCACACCGACGCGCACGCTCGCACCCACCGCATCGCCGACGCCGACGCTCACGCCCGCACCCTCTGCCTCGGCTTCGGTCGGGACCGAAGCCGGGCTCCGAAGCCGGGCGGAGTCCAAAGCCAAAGCCCAGAGCGATGGAAAGTGGGCCGAATGGTACAAATTTTTAAGCCCCGACTCCAAATCCGGGTGCTCTGAGGCTGATTTCTCGGCCTCCGCAGCTGCTGGCATTTCACCTTTCAAAGAGTTCAAGGGACTGGGAGAGTCAGACCAACTGGAGTTCAGAGTCCAAGGGGTCACGGTGCAAGGCACACAAGGACAAGTCCTAGTGGACATGTATTTCGACGGGGAGCTAATCTTCGACAGCCCCAACGAACCTTGGGCCTTTGCTGATGGCAATTGGTGGTCCGTAATGATGGTTGCCGAGTGCGGGTCGCCGGCGCCCACGCTCGGGCCGAGTGGGACCTCGGAGGGGTCGTTCGACGAGGCGGACATGCGAGCACTGTTGTCGGACGAAGAGGTCGAAGCGGCCATCCCGCTGGTCATCGGAAATATGCTGCCTATCACAGACTTGCGGGGGTTCGCGGGGGACGAGGGCATGGTGGGCATGGACAGCATCTGGGCACACCTCTTCCCTTCCGCTGACGCAGGGGGGCAGCTGATGGTGATCGTGACCGACTTCGTGTCACCGGAGATCCTCCAGCAGCAGATCGCCGTGTGGACGGTGAGGGACTCTCTGGAATTCACCGAACCCACCATTGGGGACGGATCCCTCCAGGGACAAGAGGGTGACACGGTCTCGGTCAGATTCTGGAAAGGCGACAAGACCGTAATGCTGAGGGCGACCGGTCTGCCCGGGACACAGGAGCTGCTGGACGGCTTGATCGCGCTGGCCAAGTTG
Source organism: Chloroflexota bacterium (assembly GCA_022567135.1). GTDB lineage: Bacteria > Chloroflexota > Dehalococcoidia > Lucifugimonadales > Lucifugimonadaceae > UBA1151. The sequence continues at coordinate 3,546 of JADFHP010000169.1, read as the reverse complement.
GCTGAGTCGCGCCTGGACGGGCGCCGCGAGCCGTGAGGGGCCTGGGCCCGCCTCGAGCATCTCGATTCATTACCCGCCTCGCGCCTGTAATCAACTTCCCTGGACGCTACAGCGAGGCTTTGCCGGAGGCGTCGACGGCTTTCGGCGAGCGTCCGTGCGCGGCCAGGCGTGAGAGCCAGTAGCCGACCTCGTAGAGCACGATTATTGGGCCTGCGACAAGCGCCTGGTTGACGGGGTCAAATGTCGGGGTGATCATCGCTCCGGCGATGAAGGCGCCGACTACGGCGTACTTTCGTTTGCCACCAAACGCTTTGGGCGTCACGATTCCGACCTTGGCCAGGAAGAACATGACGATCGGCAGCTCGAACGAGAGGCCCATCCAGAACAACAGCATGGTCACGAGGTTCACGTATGAGCCGATTCTGATCAGCGGAGTGGCGACGTCGCCTCCGAAGTTGAGGAGGAAATTGATGGCGGGGGGCAAGAGCACGTAGTAGCCAAACATAACGCCTGAGAAGAATGAGGCAATAGCGAACGGAAGTAAGAAGTAAAGCCAGCGGCGTTCTTTTCTACCGAGTCCGGGGGCCACGAAGAGGCTCATCTGGAGGAGGAAAAACGGCAGTGACACCATGGCACCGGTGAGCACGGAGATCTTGACCGCGGCCCCCCAGAACTCCGTCAGGTCCGTGAAGATCGGCAGGCCGCCGGTAAACGCGTTCAGATCGTCTGCGGGCGCCAGCAAGAACTTCAAGATCTGGCGGTGGAAACCGAGCGAAACGCCGGTCGCGACGACGAAGAACAGGGCGGACCAGATCATGCGGCGTTTGAGTTCGCCGATATGGGACATGAACGGCATCTCGGAGCGAGGCACCGCTATTTTTCCTCTGCCTGTTTCGAGTCGCTATCCGACGCGGTAGCCCGGTCTTGACCGCCGCCATCGTCTTCAGCCCGGCCAACGGCTCCGCCGGATCTCTCGGCGCCGTCCGACCCGCCGGGCTCCTCACTGGATCCGCCTGTATCGCTCGAGTCCTTTGGTTTGCCTGAGCCGCCGGGATCAGCCGATTGAGGCACCGCGCCGACCGGTGTGGCCGGCGTGGAAGATTTCGGCTTATCTTCGAGATCGACGCTCTCCATGAGCATGGAGGTGAACTCGTCGCGCTGTGCGCGAAGTTCCCGCAATATCTTGCCGATCGATTTTCCTGCTTCGCCCATTTTTTTAGGGCCGAGCAAGAAGTAGGCGAGGACGGCCACGATTACGAGTTCCATCGGCCCGACGCCCAGGAAATTCATGCCGCTCCCCCGATCACGTCGTGAGTTGCGCAGGCGGGCGAGTAGTCACCAGCCAGGGCTCCCGTGGATAGCAGCAATCTGGAGGCAAGGCAAATGGGCAGGCCTACCACGTTCAGGTAGCAGCCGGAGATGGATGAGGCCGGGCTGAACGGCTCATCCTGAATTCCGTATGCGCCCGCCTTGTCGAAAGGACTGCCGCCTCTGATATATGCATCCACCTCATCAGAGGTGTAGCCACGCATGTTTACGCTTGTTGTTTCGGTGCCGGCCGCTGAGTTTTCGCCGTACACCACCGCAACGCCGGTGATCACCTCGTGACGGCGGTTTCTCAGGAGCCTGAGCATCTCCCGCGCGTCGTCCGCGTCGGCTGGTTTCCCCAAGATCCGGCCGTCTAGCACGACGAGAGTGTCTGCTGCCAGCACTATGGATTGCGGGTGGCGAAGCGCAACGGCCTGCGCCTTTTCGGCTGCCAGCCGGGCCGCAGACCGGTCCGGTGCGGCTGAGTCGAGCCAGGGCGATTCGTCAACCTCCGCGGGGTCGATTTCGAAACGCAGCCCGGCGCTCATCAGGATATCGGCCCTGCGGGGGGAGCCCGACGCGAGGCAAAGCGGCGCTGTTAGCCGCGTGACTGTTGTGATCGATTTTTTCATCCGCTTCTGGTCAGCAGGGCAATGCATTCGACGTGGTGAGTCTGGGGGAACATGTCTACGGGCTGCAATTCTTCAAGTATGAACGAACTATTAGAGCATAGTGATGCCAGGTCCCTTGCCATCGTATGAGGATCGCATGAAACCATCACGATTTTCTGGGGCGCGAGTTTGATCGCGGCTGCGATGGCGTCAGGATGACAGCCCCTTCTGGGCGGGTCAAGGATGAGGATATCGACGTCGTCGCCTATCTCGGGCAGAGCCTCTTCGGTTTTGGCTTCGATGAATTCGACGTTGTCCAGGCCGACTGTGTTCATTGCAGCGTCGCTCACAGCGGAAGCCGACTCCTCGATTGCGATCACGCGGCCTGCCGATGGCGCCAGCAACGCCGCGAAAGTGCCCACGCCCGCGTATGCATCGACGATGGTTTCGGTTCCCGAGAGGCCCAGCCGTTCGATGAGCAGGGTTGCGAGCGCTTCGGCCTGCGGTGAGTTCACCTGGAAGAACGACGACCCGGCCACGCGGAAGGTCCGGTCGAGCAGCCGCTCTGTGTAGTATTTCCCCCCTGACTCGAGGGGCAGCGCAGGATTCGGCAATTTTGGCTGAATGAGCAGATCGCCGGTGTTGACGCCGGCCCTCACCGACATCTGGCTCACGCCCCTGATATGCCCCTGCATGACTTCGAGAGCTTCGTTTATCGGTTCGGCCATCAGTATGCATCGGTCGATACGGAGCCACTGACGCGTGTGCCGGTTTACGAAACCTATTTCGCCGTCCTTGCGGACGGTAAATCGGGCGTGGTTGCGGTAGCCGAACGCCTGTGGCGATGCGATAGCAGGCAGCACGGTGGCATCCGCCGTTTCGGGATATTGGGTCATGGCATCCCGGATCCGGTCCTCTTTGAGCTTGAGCTGGCTCTCGTAGCGGAGATGCTGCCACTGGCAGCCGCTGCACTCCAGGTAGTAGGGGCATTCAGGTTCGATACGTGCGCTGTCCGGGTTGGAGACGCTGACTACGGTGGCCGCGAGGGAATCGGGATAGCGGCGGGTTATCTCCACTTCCACCTCTTCGCCGGGTATGCCGCCTGCCACTGCCACGGGGATGTTCTCGAATTCCGCGGTTGTCTCGCCGGTCTCACCCGGCGGGCCGAGTTGGAGCGTCAGGTGATCGCCTCTGTCGACTCCCAGGGAGTCGGTGATCCAGGGGCCCTTAAAATTGTGGCGTCTTTTTTTCCGGCTCAATATTTGTCCGTCAATCGCTGATGACGATGAGATCGGCGTGCATCTCAATTTTAGTGCGTTCTGGTTCCGATATCGCGGCCTGATTGCTCCGCAGAGCAAATCCGGCGTTCTGCTATCCTAAAAATCGGATTTCATAGACGGTCTGGTGCGTGGAAGTCCAATACTGACCGCTATTTGAACGAATAGGTATGTGGCCTGGTGTTTTTGGCGTTTCTGGCGTTTCAGCAGGGCCGCCGGTTCTCAGAATGAGGGCTTTTTGACAGTAGAACGACGGCTTCCGGACTGGTTCAAGGTCAAGTTCCCTGGTGGCGAAAGCTATGAACGGATCAAGAACCAGAGGCGGACGTACAAGCTGAACACCGGCTGCG
>JADFHP010000001.1 GCA_022567135.1 Chloroflexota bacterium | reverse complement strand
AGCCGGCCGTACGCATGTGGTGCGTGACCGACCCATCGATCATTGGCGCTCTCACCGGCGCTCTGGCCGGGTCGCAGATCTACATCGCGGACGGCCACCATCGGTACGGCGCCGCGATGCGGTTCCGTGACTATTCGACAAACGACCTGGGACACGGACCGGACGCCGCGTCGCAGTTCCGGATGATGACGTTGATCGCGATCGACGATCCCGGCCTGTTCCTGCAGGGCTACCACCGGGGCATATCCGGCGCCACAGAAGCGGAAGTTCTTTCGCTCAAAGCACATATCGGGGCTGTCTGCGATCTGGAGGAATGGACGCCGCCCTCGAGAAACGTGGGTCCGGCACTCGAACATCGGCTGGCCCGCGAGCCGGAGTCCAAGACGGTCTTTGGGCTGGCCGGCTACGAGCCCGGCAAGTTCCACGTCGCCACGATGATATCGGCGCCGCCAGGCGGCGCCGACATCGCCGATGCAACCGACTACGGCCGCCTCCACGGGGAGATCCTGCGCGGGATATTCGGTCCAAGCAGGGAACTCTACGTCGTTGGTGTGAAGCACTCGGCGGAGCAGGCCGTTTGCGATGTGATCGATTGCGAGAGCCAGTTCGGATTCGTGATGCGGCCCATCCCCCAGGACATGGCAGAAGACGTCATCCTGCAGGGCAAGCTGCTGCCAATGAAGTCCACCTACTTCCATCCCAAGCTCTCGGCCGGCCTGGTAATCCAGAGCCTGGAAGGCGAGCTTTAGCCGGCGGCCAGACCCGGGCGCGGGCTAGCCCGATCAGGCGCCGATCTGCTCAAGCACCTCGATCAATTTGGCGGACGAGACTTGGTGCGTGTAACTCTTACCGACCGATTTCCACACCAACGTTCCGGAATTGTCGAACACGAATATCGCTGCCGAGGCCAGGCCGTCGCCGTGGAGGTTGAAAACGCCGTACTGCCGCGGAATTTCCGGATCACCGTCTGTGTAGACGATTGGGAACTTCGCGACGAAGTTTTCCACCGCGAATTCGGCGCCTCGCAGATCGTCGGTGCTAAGCGCGACTATTTCGGCATTTGTGCCTACGATCTCTTCGTAGTTCTTTGCCAGATCGACGAGCTGGCGGCGGCAGAAGGTTCACCAGAAAGCCCGATAGAAGACCAGCACCGTGTTTTGATCGCGGCCGATCTCAGATAGCGTGATCTCACCACCACCGGCGCGCGGCAACGTGAAGTCAATCAGCGTCGCGCCGGGCTCCGGCTGTCGCAGATTGCCCTGATCGTCGACCACGCCCGGAGTTGGGAGCGCGGAGATCGCCCCGCCTCCCACCTCGCGAGAATCAGCAGAATCAGGGGCGCTGTCCATGGTCGGCTCGGGCATCTCCTCCTCAACGGGGAACTCGCCAGACATGATGCTCGTCATCGGCATATCTATTGCTTCGAGACTGTCCTCCAGTGTCTGCGACTCAGGCGGTCGCTGCGTGGCGGGCAGCGACCGCCCCTCGGACGCGGGCAGAGCGACGGCATCCGACTCCGGCCCTGCAGTAGGAACGGATGGCGTTATTGTTGAGGAGGTGGGTGCGGGCTGAGCGGCCACCGCGGCCGTCGGCGGCTGGCCCGCCTCGGCGCCGCAGCCGAACATGCCCAACGCACCGATAACCGCAATAGCGGCAGACTGGGCGAGAATGACCGATTTCACTGGCGACGCGTCAGTCCCGCGCGAGCGCCTTCTCCAGTGCAGCGATACAGTCGTCGATGTGCTCCGGCTCGCACCAGCCCATGTGGCCGATGCGCCAGATCTTTCCGACGAGCGCCCCCTGGCCGCCGGATATCTCAACGTCCAACTCGTCGCGCATCTTGGCGATGACGGCGATGCCGTCAACTCCGTCCGGGACTTTGATGGCGGTTACGGTGTCAGATGCGACGCGCTCTTCGCAAAATAACTCAAGACCGATTCGCTTCACGCCCTCGCGGGTCTGCCGCGCGCGGTCTGAGTGCCTGGCCAGAACGGACTCCAATCCCTCGTCCACAAGCTGCTGGAGCGACAGATCGAGTCCATATATCGTCGATAGGGCAGGCGTGAACGGCGGCTGGCCGATCTCGAGAAATCTTCGGTACTGGGCGATATCGAAATAGAACTTCGGCATCGTGGACTGCTCATAGGCCTGCCAGGCCTTCTCGCTGACCGCGATCACGCCAATGCCGGGTGCGGCCGTCCAGGCCTTCTGAGAAGCCGTGGCGACCATGTCCAGGCCCCATGCGTCGATGGCGAGTGGCGTTCCGCCGGCACTGGATACTGCGTCCACGAGGATCAGCGCGTCAGATTCCGCGTGAATCATCGCCGAGAGTGCAGCAAGATCATTTTGCACAGCCGTAGACGTGTCGTTGTGTGTCAGGAGAATCGCTTTATACGGGTCGGCGTCGCGGATCGCCGCCCGGACCACATCCGGTTCCGCTGCGTCCCCGAGTTTCGTCGTAAATCGGGTTACGTCAGCCCCGTATGCCTCGGCGAGGTCCCCAAACCGGTCTCCGAATGTGCCGATGGAGACCGACAGGACGCGATCTCCAGGAGATAGGACATTAACTACGGCCGTCTCCATCGCTCCCGTGCCGGACGAGGTTGTGAAGTACACATCGCCTTCCGTCTGGAGCAGCGTCTGCATGTTGCGGGTCATCCGGTCGATGATCTCTTTAAAGAGCGGGCCGCGGTGATTGATCATCGGGCCGCCGGTGACTTCCAAGACATCCGGCGGGAGGGGCGTAGGGCCTGGGATTCGCAGGTTCAGAGGCAAGTGAGGAGCTCCTGGGGGTCTTATGCGTCTTGGGGGTGCACCCGACAGGCAGGCGGGGAACGTCTTTATCAGGTCCGGGATCAAGTGTACGACGCAGAGGATCGCGGGACGAACTCGATTTCCGGTGGCAGCAGGGGGCGGATTTTTCGTCCGCGGGTGTCCGGCAGGAACGTCAGGACGCGCGGCTGATTTCGCCCAGGGCGGCTATCTGGTCTTGCACAGCCTGCTGGAACTCCCAGCGGCCGAAAGGAGACCACAGGACGGCATTGGGCTCGTGGCGAAGCAGACCGGCATGCCCGGCACTCGAAGCGGAAGTGGCCGACGTCAGCACCAGCCGCTGCTGTGGCACCGATGGCCGGAGCCTCTCAATAAGCTCGCTCGTGGCGACGTCCAGCACCGAAGTGTCGACTATGACGATGTCGGGGTAGAACTCGCGGCATGCATCCCGCGCGTCGCGTCCGCTGGCGTAATGCCTGGTTTCGAATGAGCCCAGGTCTTGCAGATGGGAGATGACCCGGCTCCGGACGGCATCATCGCCATGCAGTACAAGGACCTTTATCTGGGTCAACTTGGCCTCATCTAGTCGTGACTGGCGATGCGGGGCGCGGCGGAATACTGCCCGGGGGCATCCGGCGTGGACTGGATTTCGGACACCCCCGGGCAGCAATAACAACGCTAACGACAGGCGGAGGCCGTTAAGGTTTCCCAGCGCAGCCGAAAAGTAACGGTTTGGTAACCGATCCGGCGGGCGCTAGCTGTCAGCCGATGAAGCTGTACCCTGTCCCTCGGTGGGTGAGAATCACCTCCGGGTCACCGCCCGTTTTGCTCAGTTTGCCCCGGATGCGGCGGATGCACATCTTCACAACACTATCCTCAACGATGGTGCTCCCCCAGCCGCGTTGCTTCAAGTCGTTGTGCTTCACGACCTTCCCGGCGTTCCTGGCAAGGTATGAAAAGACTTCCCACTCCAGCCTGGAAAGCGGGACGAACTGTCCGTCCACAGTCACGGAGCGCTGCTCCAGGTCTACAGCGAGCGACTCCCGCGTGATAATTCCCACGGCTCCGCCACCAGAACGCGAAGCGCGCCGGAGGACGGCCTGAACTCTGGCCAGCATCTCAGTAGCGGAAAACGGCTTGACCATGTAATCGTCGGCGCCGGTCTCCAGCCCGCGGACTCTGGCCGCCTCATGGGCACGCGAGGTCAGGATTATCACCGGTACTTCGGATATGCGCCTGATCTGCTCCAGCAGGTCAATCCCGTCAACGTCCGGAAGGCCCAGGTCAAGCATGATCAGGTCGGGCCTTGCCGAGGCGACGATTCCCGGCGCCAGCCCACCCCTGTCTATGCTCGTCACCTCGCAATCCGCCCAGCGCAGCTTCAGTGCGACATCGATGATCTCGACCACTTCAGGGGTATCTTCAACGATCAGTACGTGCATTGCAGACTCGGGCTTCCTATGCTGCCGGAACTGATGTCGTCTGGATCGTCTGGGTCATCTCGTCTCCATGTAAGCCTTGAGCGCCATGACCTTCGTTTCAACCCTGTCGATCCACTCAGGGTCGCCAATTGCCTGCGACAGGAGTTCTTCGATCTCCGCTGCGATGCCGGAACCTTCATCGAAACCAAAGCTCCCCAGCGACCCGGCCAGCCTGTGGGCCTCATCTTTTGCTTCTGACGTCATTTCCGGCGCCACGCCGGGCGTCACTTCTGGCGCCGCACTCTCGCGCAGCGATTCGGCCACCCGCACCAGCACCCCCACTCTGCCCATCACCTGATCTCGCCGCCGTTCCCATACCGCGGCTATGGCTTCGTTGAGCTGCTGTTCTAATTCTTGTTCGCGTCGGTCATTCATGATCAGGTTCGGAATCTATCAATCCTCCCAACCCAGAGCATCTGCCACCTCACGGCCCAGGGACATCGGGTCGAACGGTTTCTGCACCGTGCCCGCCACGCCCATCTCGGCGTAGCTGGCAAGGTCCGCCTTCTGCGTCTTCGCCGTTAGTAGCACCACCGGGATGGCCCGGCTCTTTTCATGCTCCCGGAGCCGGGCGAAAGTCTCCGCGCCATCCATGTCTGGCATCATCACGTCCAGAAGGATGGCGTTGAAAACCTCTTCGCCCGCCAGCCGAAGCGCCTCGTTTCCGGAGGCCGCAGTCAGAACCTCCCACCCCATCGTCGCTTCGAGCGATACACGGGTAACCTCCCGAATCCCGGGGTCGTCATCGACCAGGAGGATGCGCCGGCTGCTCACGCTTGTTCACCAGGGGCCGCCATCAGTTCGCCAGCAACGCCGGAAACATCGCCGGCGGCGGGAACCTCCGATAACGGCGCGCGAATCAACCAGAAAGTAAACGTGCTGCCAGCGCCCATCTCGCTTTCAACGTATATTTGACCGCCGTGTTGCTCGACGATCAACCTGCAGATTGCGAGCCCCAGTCCGGTTCCGCCCTTGTCGCGGGAATCGGAGGAGTCGGCTTGCTTGAATCGCTCGAAGATCGCGTCGATCTTTTCCGGAGGTATCCCGCGGCCGGAGTCGGATACAGTGAACAGAACCCGCTCGTCCTCCTGGTGACAGTCGATCGTAACGGTCGATTCCGGCTCAGAGAACTTGACGGCATTGCTGATCAGATTCGTGAGCGTCTGCACAATTCGATCGCGATCAGCCATGACCCATGCCGTCCCGGGACGTGCGTCCAGACGGACCATCCTTTCATCCGCGAAGGACTGCATCTCTTCGGCGGCCTGTCCGATCACTTCCCGCGCGTCAACCGCCGCCAGGTCCATGTCAATCGCGCGCGACTCGATCCGTTCGATGTCCAGAATGTCGTTGATCAGGCGGACCAGGCGGTCGGTGTTTGCCGACGCAATCTCCAGCATCCGCCGGGCCTGCTCAGGCCGATCTTCGAGCAGCCCGCTGGCCAGCATGCCCAGAGAACCCCTGATTGACGTCAGCGGCGTCCGGAGTTCGTGGCTGACCATCGAAACGAACTCATCCTTCATCTTCTCCACTTCGAGGCGGGCGCCCACGTCCCTGAAAATTCCCCGCGTCGAAATCGGCCGGCCATCTTCAAATCTGTAGGTTGTTGTGCCGCGAACGAAGACCTTCTGGCCCGCCTTCGTCACGAACTCGGCATCAAATTCACCAACCGATTCGCCGCTGGCGATCTTCGCAAACACTTCCCGGCAGTGTTCAAGGCCATCGGGATGAATGACGTCCCATATCGTCATCGATCTGATTTCACTCGACCGGTAGCCCAGTCTTCTCTTCCAGGCTCGGTTGGCATAAAGAATATTTCCCTCGGCATCAGCGGACTGAATCAGCTCCTCAGCGTTCTCAAAAAGGTCTCGGTAGTGCTCTTCGCTTTCTTCGAGCGCTTTTTGAATCGCAACTCGCCTGGAAATGTCACGGAACTGGAGGCTGAAGCTCTGCACCGCGCCACCGGAATCCTTGATCGGCACTAGCAATGCCTCCACCGGGAGGGTCGAGCCGTCGGACCTCATTGCCTCCAGCTCTGCCCACCAGAACCCCACTCTCAACGCCTGGTTAAGGCCCTCGCTCTCAAGCCGTCTGGCATCGCTCGGTGTGAACAGGTCCGGCACCCGGACAGCGTCCGTCTCGTCAAGGGGGAGCATGCCCATCAGGTCAAGGCCGGCCGGATTCGTGTATTCGAGCCTGAAATCCGGGTCGGAGAGTGAAATGAAGTCGGGGCTCGCGTCAACGGTCGCCGCCAGCTTGGAGACGTCGGCCACGAGATTCGCAATCTCGAGCTTACCGGCGATCTGGTTGGCCAGCCGTTCGGCGAGCCTGGCATCGTCTTCGCTGAACGCCGATGGCTTCCTCGCCCAGAGCACGAGCGCTCCGAGTGTCTCGCCGTGCGAGATGAGGGGCGCCGCCATGAACGATCTCGCCCCTATTTCGCGAAGTCTCTCCAGACCGGGATAGTCAGCGGGGATGTCATCCGGGTCTTCCGGGCAGTAGATGACCGGTTTCCCGGTGGCATAGGCGTCCCTCGCCAGCGAATCCTGCAGACGGCGGCGGATCTCTCCAGGGGCAGGTGGGGAAGGATCGATACCGCCGGTATCGACCTGGGCCAGGACCAGCGTGTCAGTCTCCGCGTCTATTAGAGCGATGCCCAGCCCATCAATCGGCAGCAGTTCCCGGGCGAGACCTTTGAATTGCGCAAACATCTCCCCGATGTCGACTGATCCGCTAATCACGCGGCCAACCTCCGCTAGCAGCTCGTTCTCTTTTGCTTCCTCCTGCAACTGGGCCTGGAACTGCGCCGACTCCATCTTCCCTGCGATTTGACGCGCGAGACGATCAGCGAGCTGCATGTGCTTTTCCGTATAAGCATCCGTGGCCGAAGATTGGAACAGCAGAGTGCCCAGGATTTCACGTCTTGAGATCAGCGGGCACGCCATGAAAGACCTGGAGCCGAGTTCATATAGCCGGTTCAGTGATGGAGATCGCTTGCCCGCCTCTTCAGCGCTCGCGGGGCAGTAGACGATCGTAGCCCGCTGTTCGTATGCCTCTCCGCTCATCGAAGGGAACAGAGGCAGTTCTGTGCCGCGTTCGATCATCTCGATACGATCAGGCGCGTGGATCTCCTGGATGGTGAACCGCTGCGTTCTCGAGTCGATCGTCGCGATGGCGATACCATCTGATGGGATCAAGGCCTGGGCCAGTCCCTTGAACTGTGAAAAAAGTTCGCTCACATTGCGGGCGTCTCCGATCACGCGCCCGATTTCAGCGAGAAGTTCGCGCTCTCGTGCCTCTGCCTGGAGTTGCTCGTGGAGACGACTATTGCTGATAGACGGCGTTATCTGCGCCGCCACTCTTTTCAACACCTCGAGATCGGCTTCGGAGTATTCATGGCTCTCTCCGCTGCGCAGGCCCAGGTAGCCGACGGGGCCTTCCTCTGGAGAGCCAAGCGGAACCTCGATCCACGACTCCCTGCCCAACTCTTCGCCGCTTCTCCGCAGCAGGCCCGGCCTTTCCTCGCTTCCAAGCCCGGTCATGAAACTGCTCCGCCATGACCAGGGTTGACCCTCGCCGTCCGGGTTGATCGCGACCACGTCACCGACGGCGTAGTCCGGGACTTCGATGCCATGAATAAACGCGACCCGGAGCTGTAGCGGGTCATCAACGTCCCGAAGCGTTACCGACATGCGGTCGTAGGGAATTACAGACGCCAGCTCATCCGCGACGCCTTCAAGCATCTGGTCAAGCCGAAGGTCAGAGGCGGCCGCTACTGCAATTGCAGCAAGCCCTTTTCTGATCTCCGCTTCCCGCTCGGACTCTGCGTACATTGTGGACGTCGCCACGCTGCCCGCAATCTGTGCCGCGATCAGCGTGGCCAGTTCAACATCACCAGACCCGTAAGCGTCATCCTGCGTGGACCGGATGTTCAAAATTCCCATGGGGCGGCCGCGCCAGAGGAGCGGGACCGCGATGAGACTGATCAGCCCGTGCTCAACGCGCGCACGCGTTCCGGGAAATCTCTCGGCTCGATCGGCCAGCTCCGCCGCCCCTATCAGCAGCGGGCCGCCGTTCTCGAGGATCTCTTCCGCAAATGAGTTCGCCAATGGTGTCACCACACCGGGCTCTTGTCCGGGAATCTCAATGCCGACGGAATACGCGTCCGTCTTCGTTCCGGCATCTTCATCGACCAGGATTATCGCGAGGCGGTCGAACGGAATCAGCCGCGCGATCTGATCTGCGCAACGGGGAAACACCTCGTTGAGATCGAGGCTCGAGGTCATGATTTTGCCGATCTCGGCCAGGCCTTTCCGAATCGCTGATTCCCGCTCCGACTCCTCGTAGAGACGTGTCGTGGCGATCGCTCCGGCGATCTGCGCTCCGATCTCCTCCGCAAGACGGATCTCGTCCGGCCCGTATGGATCGGGCAGTTCGGAACGGAAATTGACGGTCCCCACAACCCCTCCCTGCCAGACGAGGGGAGTTATGAGCAGGGAGTTGAGTCCGCTTTCCAGCGCGCGCGCCGCAGGGTCCAGTTCTTTCGCCTGTCGCTCCAGTTCAGCTTTGGCCCACATATGGCTACGCCCCGTCCGGACCACCTCAGACGTGGTAGTCGACGAAAGCTCGTGCCTGCCACCCTGAGAGTAACCCTCGACCCCGCGCCCGGATACGTAGGCGTCCACTAGATCGTCTGACTCGGCTTCGACTCGTGAAATCACGATCCGATCGAACGGGATCAGTTTCCTCGCCTGCACGGCAAACTGCTCAAATACCTCTTCCAGGCGCAAAGTTGAGTTGATCGTGCGGCCGATCTCGGCAAGAACCTCCCGTTCCGAAGCCTGGCGCGAGATGCTGTCGTGAAGCTTCTGGTTGGCCAGCGTTCCGGCTATCTGCGCGGCGACGCGCTCCATCTTGCGGACATCGTCGAGAGTATAGGCCGACAGCTCTTTTTCACGAACGTTCAGATTCCCGATCAGCTCGCCCTGGGCGATCATTGGAACAGAGATCAGCGAGGCGAGACCGATCGATTGGCGATGATGATCGTCGTCTGGCACTTTGCCAACAAAACTCTCGTCGCCCTCAAAAACATAGACCGGACTTCTGCGGTGCACCATGTACTCGGCCAACGACCCGGTGAGCGAGACGTTTTCGCCCGGGATCCAACCAGACCGTCCGAGGCCGGTCACATACTCGTCCCTCGCCGTATGAGAGGCCGGGTCTGCCGTTGCAATAACCATTCTCTGAAACGGGACGAGCCGTTTCACCTGCTCGCCGAACTGCTCGAACATGTCCTCAACGCGCAGGCCGGAGCCGAGGATTCTGCTTATCTCCGCCAGAACCGACTCTTCCAGTGCGCTCTGTACCAGCCGTAATCGCAACTGCTCGGATGCCAGCGGCCCTGCGAGCTGATGGCTCACCGCTTCCGTGAATGCGACGTCCGCCGCGGAGTACTCGTCCACAGAATACGAACGCACATGGAGCACGCCGACGAGGTCGTCCCGGCTCCGGAGGGGAACTGAGATTCCGGACTCGAGTCCCGCATCGACGATCCGCTGCAGCGCCGGGAATTTCTCCAGCGCGCTCTGCACCGTTTCGACGTTGACGACGATTGGCTCGGTCCTGTCCACGAAGTATTGCGCAACCGTGCCGCTCAAGGGCCTGACATCGTCCGGCGTGCGCTCAGCAATGGGCGAACCGGCGATATTCGCGTCGACGACCGTTCCCTTCGCAAGATCGACAATCGAGATCACAAGCCGGTCGAAGTCGATGACCTCCGCCATGGCTTTCACGACGCGCTCGAACGCACTGCTCAGTTCGGGCTCATCGCTCAGCGCGCGACCTATCTCAACGAGGCTTCGAATCGCCTCATCGCTCAGCGGTGTCAGGGACTCTTCGATCCGAGTGGCCAACTCAGCGTCTCGCTTCCCACTGACCCCGTCCCACGCACTCCCGGGCGACCCCCAGGCACCCAGGGACGGGCGCGATTAGATGAGGCTAGCAGAATCGTCATTGTCAGAAGTCAAATTAGGGTCAAGGCCGGTCTGGCGATGGGATTCACGGGCGGATGGGCGCAGGACCATGCCTGAGCGCCAAACCTAAATAATGGTTACCAGGTGGTAGTTCCGCGACCCTCGCCTCAGAACGAGGACACGGCCGTCTATCGCCGAACGGAGCGTCACAGGCGCCGTGTGGTCGGTCACACGCTCGTTGTTCAGGTACACGCCACCCTGCTCGATGAGGCGGCGCGCTTCGCCGGCGGATTTCGCCGTCCCCGTGTCCGCAAGCAGCCTGCTTATGGAGACCCCGTCGCCCTCAAGATCGGCTCTGTTGAGTTCGCTCGATGGGACATCAGCGAAAATGTCCATCAACTGGTCGGCGCCGACACCCTCTATCTCACCGCCGAACAACACCTCGGATGCACGTTCCGCGCCATCAAGCGCATCCTGCCCGTGCACCATGCGGATGACCTCGCGCGCCAGTGTCCGCTGCGCCTCCCGGCCGCGCGGGTCGTCGGCAACCGCCTGCTCAAGTCCGGCTATCTCATCCTGATCAAGCAGGGTGAAGAACTTCAGATATGAGATCACCTCTGCGTCTTCAGCGTTGAAGAAGAACTGATAAAGCCGGTACGGGGAGGTCTGCTCCGGGTCCAGCGTGGGCGCGCCGCCGATGCTCTTCCCGAACTTCTCGCCCGAGGCATTCGTTATGAGCGGGTAGACGAGCGCCTGAACCTCCGCGCCGTTCACCCGCCTTATCAAGTCAACGCCAGCGATCAGATTGCCCCACTGGTCGCTCCCGCCAATCTGCAACGTGCAGCCGTACTCATCGTGCAGTTTCAGGTAATCGAGGGCCTGGAGCAGCATGTAGCTGAACTCCGTATACGAAATCCCATCCTCTCGGTCCAGCCTGCTCCGCACCGACTCCCGCGCCAGCATCCTGTTTACAGAGAAATGCTTGCCAACATCCCGCAGGAAGTCGATAGCGGAAACTTCGAGCAGCCACTCGGCGTTATTGACCAGCCGTGCGGGATTCGTCCTGGAATCGAAATCCAGGAACGTGCCGAGCTGCTCACGAACCGCCGCTACATTAGCCTCGATCTGCTCCACAGGCATCAGCGGCCGTTCATCATTCGCTCTGGGATCACCGATCATTCCCGTGCCGCCGCCAACGAGCACGATCGGGTTGTGACCGTGCTGTTGCAGCCGGACCAGGCCCATGATGGGGACCAGGTTGCCTATGTGCAGGCTGCTTGCCGTCGGATCGAAACCGCAGTAGACCGTTACCTTCTCATCGGCGAGCAGCTTTTCGGCGCCCGCCGTCGAATCGTAAACGGCACCCCGCCACTTCAGATCCTCAAATGCGTTCATCTGGCAATCATAGTCTCGTTGTCCGGGTTGCTTCAGTCCCCAGGGTGGGGTGGGGTCATTGGCGGTCCGCGCCGGGGTACGCGCCGGCTGTGGCATCGTCGGACAGGATTTCACGAGTCTTCTCGACATCAACATTCATGTGCGCCGTCAACTCATCCACCGTGTCGAACTTCCGCTCAGGCCGTAACCGGCGCACGAACTCCAGAGATACCGTCCGGCCATACACGTCCTCGTCGAAATCGAGGAGATAGGCCTCCACCGTCCGGGTCCCCTCATCGCCGAAAGTCGGCCTTACGCCAATACTTGTGGCCGCCATAATCTGCGCCCCGTCATCAACTCTCGCCCAGGCGGCGTAGATACCGTCTGCAGGCACGGCCGCGGGGAACTCAGGATCACCGCGATCCAGATTCACCGTGGGAAAGCCGATGGTGCGCCCCCGCGCCTCGCCGCGAACCACCTTTCCGGCAAGTGTGTAGCGCCGGCCAAGCATCCCGGCCGCTTCGCCCATCCGTCCGCCCTCAAGCGCCGTGCGGACCAGCGTGCTGCTGACCGCCTCGCCGTTGTATATCTCCGGGGGCACGGTATGAAGGGAAAATCCCATCTCCTCCCCCAGTCGCCGCATAGTCTCCGAATCGCCTGACCTGTCTCTGCCGACCGCCGAGCCAGGGCCGGAGACGAAGGCGCCCATTCGCAAGGCCTCGTGCAGAATTCCGGCGAACTCGCGTGGCGCTGTCAGCCTGATCGACTCGTCAAAATCGACCGCAATAATAGTGTCGATTCCGGTCTCTCGGATCAGCCGCTCACGCGTCTTCAACGGACACAGATATGAGATCTCGGCGTTGGGCATGATCACCGCTCTGGGAGGCTTGCGGAACATGATCGCAACGCTGGCAACCTGCGCACCTGACTCGCGTGCAATCTCGACAGTACGCGCCAGTATCTTGCGATGGCCATGGTGCACGCCATCGAACGTGCCCACCGTCACCACGGTGGGCCGTCCGGGGGCGTGATCTTCCAACAGAGCCTTGAAGCTCACGATTCTCCGCTTCAGGCCAGGGCGCCGGCTTTTAAGTCAGACAGTGCTTCGTGGGTCTCCGTCAAGAGCGTCTCGGTCTCTTTCCAGCCGATGCACGCATCCGTAATGGAGACGCCATATTTCAGCTCGGAGGGGTCGTCGCCAAGCGACTGGCTGCCCTCGTTGAGATGGCTTTCCAGCATAACGCCGACGATTCCCTTGTTGCCGTTCAGCCGCTGCTGGAACACGTTCTTGAACACGCCGCCCTGCAGCTTGTGGTCCTTGTTGCTGTTGGCGTGCGAGCAATCGACCAGAAGATGGGCGTCCAGGCCGAAAACGCGGAGGAGGTTCTGCGCCGTCATTACGGACTCGGAGCCGTAGTTGGGACCCGTTGTCCCGCCGCGCAGTATCAGGTGTCCAGCGTTGTTGCCCTTTGTGTTCACGATCGCGGCGCGGCCATCCGTGTCGATGCCGAGAAACGAGTGTGGTGACTGTGATGCGACAAGCGCGTCCACCGCGATCTGAAGCGAGCCGCCTGTGCCGTTCTTGAAGCCGACAGGCATGCTCAGGCCGCTTGCCATCTGGCGATGCGTCTGACTCTCCGTGGTCCGTGCGCCGATGGCGCCCCAGGAGACCAGATCGGCCAGGTACTGCGGGGTGAACGGATCAAGGAACTCGGTCGCCGCCGGCAGGCCGAGCGCCCCCACCTCCAACAGGAACGCGCGCGCACGTTCGAGCCCGCGCCCCATATCGAATGTGCCGTTGAGATTGGGATCGTTGATCAGGCCTTTCCAGCCAACGGTCGTACGCGGCTTCTCGAAGTAGACTCGCATCACGATCAGCATTGTGTCGCTGACCCGCTCACGGACCTTTGCGAGCCGTTGCGCGTACTCCAGGCCGGACTTCTCATCGTGGATAGAGCAAGGGCCAACCACAATGAGCAGCCTCTCATCTTCACCGTGGAGGATCTTTTTGATCTCTTCCCTGGTGTTGGCGACAGTGTTCGCTATCTCGATCGTAATGGGCTGCCGGTCCAGATAGGTCTCCGGCGGATCCAGAGGGCCCAGAGAAGCTATGTTGATGTTTGAGGTGACGGGAATGTTTTCAGACATGGCTATACCGCAAAAATACTAGGGTTGGATTGAGTGTTTGGTGGTAGCCGCCGGGATTCTGTCCGAACCCTGAGTGAGGGCGCTACCGGCTCGTATAGACGTAAACCGGATAGCCGAATCCCGGCAACGTAAACCTTCCGCTATACGCGCTGAGCAGCGTGGCGAATCCAGGGGCGCGGCCCGACGGAGCGCTATCACGCAGTGCGGGCATCGCTGAACTCATCGAGTCGGCCATCTCTCTCATCGCTCTCTAGCGTCGGCGCAGATCATGCGCCTCTCGCAGGTAGATGTGCTCTATCTCGTCCTGCCTCTTATCAGTATTCCACAAAACGAGCATGCGTATACACCTGTCCTGCCCGTGCGGGACCGCCATTTCGTGGCTGTTGATGAGCGGCACATGCTCCCACCCGGGTATGCGCTCTCGAGCCACACGCGCAGGAAAATCGCTCACGAGATCCGGGCTGGTCGTGAACATCACCGCAGCGATATCGTCCGGCTCGATCCCGTTCGCGGAGACGAGCGCATTCACCATGTCAACTGTCGCGTCTTCGAGCGCCTCGACACTCGAGTCCGCCGCGGTCGTCGCTCCGCGAACTCCACGCACTTTGGACATATGAGGTTTAGGTCCCGCCAATCCCGGCTCCTGGCAGCCGCGTGCCGGCTGCCAGGCCTTCTATAAAATCCCTGGCCCGTTGCGGAGCAGTCTCCGGCGGTCCGTCGTCCAGCGCCCGTACAAGCGCGCTGCCGACCACCGCGCCATCGGCAAAGGTCGCTACCTCCGCCACATGCTCCGCCGTGGAGATGCCAAAGCCTACCGCAGCGGGCAGCGAGGCGTTGCGCCTTACGTCCGCGACGAGGCCCCGTACCCGCTCTGAGACCGACTCCCGCGCCCCCGTGACACCCAGCACGGCCACACAGTAGATGAAGCCCGATGCTTCCCGGCACGCGCTCTGGATTCGCTCTTCAGAGCTCGTCAGAGCAAGCAATGGCACCAGGCTCAGCCCCGCCGGCTTCGCTTCTGCGAGAAGCGGCCCCGTCTCCTCAGTCGGCAGATCGGAGACGATCAGGCCGTCAACGCCCGCAGCTGCCGCATCGGCGCAGAACTCGGCCAGACCATAGGACAGAATCGGGTTGTACGACCCCATCAGGATGATCGGCACCGTCACACCCTCAGCGCGCAGTTGCCGGGCGGCGTCAATGCAGGTGTCTACTGTCACTCCCTGCTCAAGCGCCTTGAAATTGGACATCTGGATCACCGGCCCGTCGGCCAGCGGGTCGCTGAACGGCACGCCAAGCTCCAGCGCGTCGGCGCCCGCATCGACCACGGCTCGCGCCGATGCGATGGACGCCTCCACCGTCGGATGGCCTACCGTCAGGAAAGGCACAAGCGCGATCCGCCCCTCTTTACGGGCGTTCTCGAATGCCTCGCGTACCCGGTCGGTCAAAGCGATTTCCTGCTACTCGACCAGCGTCGTCGCCAGCAATATCGTCGTGTTGTGGACTACGTGTACGGCCACTGAGGGCCAGATAGACCCTGTGTGCAGATACAGCCAGCCGAGAACGATACCAAAAAAGAAGATCGGCACATAAATTGTCGGGTCGATGTGGAACAGCGCGAACAGTCCTGCGCTCAACACGAGCGCGCCCCGATTGCCAAACCGTCTTCGCAGCCCGCCGAGTACGAATCCCCTGAAAAAGATCTCCTCCGTAAGCGGCCCCCAGATCCCCACGATGGCAACTGACAGCACCAGGCTGCCGCCAATGTCGATGATGTCGTTTATGTTGTCGTTGGGATCAAGCGAATCGATGCCGACTGCTTCAATGAAAAGCGCCCACGAAATGATGGCCGCGAGAGCGAGGAGCCATCCCAGCAGGGCTTTCAGGTAGGGTCTTTGCCCGGCTGCCCTTACGAAGCCGAGGGCACGCGGCCGCGCCCCGTACTTGGTGACCGACCAGTTCCAGGCGGCAAAGACGAAAACAAGCTGCTGAAAGGCGATGACCCAGAGGCCAAGGGGCACGCCGGCAAAAGTCCGGTCGATGAGGATGTTCTCATTGCCGTCCTGAGAGATGATGACGGCAACGACGATTCCAAGGACGGACACGACGGCTACCGCCGCCACGGTCGCTTTTACCACGTCTCGCGTGGTCCATTGAACGGCTTGGTGAACGACCGGGAAAGTCATTGATCTAGCGATCGGCCGAGCGGCCCGGCCTAGCTGCCAAGCCAGGTCACTTCGCCTGAGAGGCCTTCCGGACGCGGCCTGGCGATGAATGCATCGTAATCGCTCTTCGCCTCGCCCACGGACGTGTCGTCTCCATGGCCCGGATGGACGGCGGTCTGAGGCGGGAGCGTGAGCAGTTTCGCACCGATGCTCCCGATGATCTGTTCCAGGCTCGCCGGCGACCCCGTCCGTCCCGGACCTCCCGGAAACAACGTGTCGCCAGAGAAGAGATGGCCGCTATTCAGATTCAAGTAGTAGCAGGTCGAGCCCGGCGTGTGGCCCGGCGTCGCAATTGCCCTCAGTTCAAGGTCTCCGACCGCGATGAGCGCGCCGTCGGACACGTCTATGGACGGCGAGGTTCCCGTCTTCTCCACCTCTGGCGCATCCGCCTCGCCAATGCCGACAGGCGCATCGAGCACGCGCATCACGTCCTCGAAACCCTGGAGATGGTCCCAGTGGTTGTGAGTGATCAAGACGGCGGCGATTTCGGTATCCTGCACAGCGGCAAGCAACTCATGAGGATCGCCCGGAGTGTCGATGATCAGGCTCTGATTGCGGCTCTTAGAAGTGACCAGCCACGCGTTGTTGGAGAAGCCGGAGACGAACACCTGCAACAACAGGCCATCGTCCTCGTAATGAATCGACATATGTTTACACCCCCTTGGGCCTTCCGAACTATCCTGATCGTCGTATCTGCTGGAACAGCCCGAGTGTCAGGCAGGTGAGAGTCAGAATGTTAGTACGAAACGCCCCGGTGCCGAACCCGGCGCATGCCGGGTAAGCGAACGAGCGGAAACATGCAGATCAGGCGCGGGCAGCCCGGCGATCGTGACGCCCTCGTCGCATTCAATCTGGCGATGGCCCGTGAGACCGAGGGCCGGGAACTCGACCGCAAAACCGTAAATGCCGGCGTCGCGGCGGTTTTCCAGTCCGAAGATCGCGGTTTCTACCTCGTCGCAACATCTACTGACAACAAGATCGTCGGCGGACTTCTCATCACATACGAGTGGAGCGACTGGCGGAACGGCGTCATCTGGTGGATCCAGAGCGTCTACGTCGAGCCCGGCTGGCGAAGGCGCGGCGTCTACCGACGGCTGTATGAGGCCGTCAAAACAGATGCGCTGGAACGCGGAAGCGTGGCGGGCATCCGACTCTACGTCGAGCGCGAAAACGCGGTCGCCCACTCTGTCTACGAAAGCCTGGGCATGAAACTGGCACACTACGACATGTATGAGGTCGATTTCGTCCTGTAATGAGGCCTCCCTTAACGAACAGTAGCGCTATCGGTCCTGCCCGCTCGCCAGTTTCCAAGAATCAACAATCGTGAGTGGAGAAAAAAACATGCTGACAGATGAGGCTCGGAAATTTGCGAGCGAGAACAGCAAAGGCGTCATCACAACGTTTCGCAAGAATGGCGCAGCGCAGATGAGCATCGTCGTCTGCACTCCGCTCGGCGATGGCGTTGCGTTCACCACAACCGAAGACCGGGCCAAGCTGATCAACCTGCGCCGCGACCCCCGCTGCTCGCTGCTCGTGTCGAAGGACGACTGGTGGGGATACATCGTGCTCGAAGGCCGCGCAGAGATCATCGACCAGGCTGGCACGCCCCGGGACGAGTATCTCGCCGCATGCCGCCAGGTCTACCGGCAGATCTCCGGAGAACACGAGAACTGGGACGAATACGACCAGGCGATGATCGACGACCACCGTGTTGTCATCACCGTAGTACCGGAACGCGTGTACGGGACCGCGCTATAAGTGGGACTGATCCACCGGAGCAGGCTACGATAGTCCTCACATTCCCGCATATCATCCACGGAGACTCCGGCACGCATGACTACCACATCTGAGAACAGCCCAAACTACGGCCTGACAATTCACCCGGGTGAGACAGGCGACCGCCTTGAGATGCAGTGCAAGCACCAGAACGGCCTGCTCTACATGGTCCCCGCCGAGCATAGCTGGGTCTGCACCGAGGAAGACAGGCACGCCCACGTGCTGGCCGGCTTCTTCAAGGAGATCGCAGCCCTCGACCTGCCCGCCGTGGGCGAGATCATGAACCGCTGGGGCCTCTACTACCGCGAGCGGCCGCTCCACCCACAGGACGAAAATGCCGCCGAGGCCGAATAGCCGCCGGATCAATAGCCAACAAGAACGGCCCGCTCAATCGAGCGGGCCTCTCTTTCGTAATCTGCCCAACTTCACCGCGCCGCATCAACCCATTTGGGAGAATTCGCCCCCAATCAGGCCTCTAACGGTCCATTCCCGACAAGGTGCAGGGACACCTGCCTAGATGCCCTCGGGTTCGGGCCTGCTGATGTCCGGGCTGTCCGTCGTCTCGGGCGGTGACTCCGGCTCGGCCTCGGCCTCAGCCTCGGGCTTCGGGGTCGGCTTGGGCGCCGGTGGCTCCGGCATCTCTTCGTCCGCGATCAGGGCCACGATCTGCTTCTGGTCGATGGTCTCGTTCTCGAGCAGGAACAGCGCAATGCGCTCGAGAGCGTCCATGTTCTCGGAGATGTAGCGCTTCGCTTCGGTCAGGCCCCGGTCGAGCTCGGCGTCAATCTCCTGGTCGATGATCGCCTCTGTGCGAAGGCTGTAGTCGCGCTGCTCGCCGAGCTCCTTGCCGAGGAAGATCATCTCCTGGCGCTTCCCGAACGACCTCGGCCCGAGCCTTTCGCTCATGCCGTACTGGGTCACCATAGACTTGGCGATTGCGGTTGCCCTTTCTATATCGTCCGATGCGCCGGTGGTGATCTGATCGAACTTGATCATCTCGGCCGCCCGGCCGCCCATGGCGGCGGCGATGATGGCACGGAACTGCTCCTTGGTCTGGAGAGTCCGTTCTTCGTCCGGCACGAAGCGGGTATAGCCGCCCATGCGCCCGCGGGCGACGATTGAGATCTTGTGGACCCTGTCGGCATCCGGCTCGAGCTGGGCCACCAGGGCATGGCCCGCCTCGTGGTAGGCGACCACCTTTTTTTCCTGTGGGCTGATCACCCTGCTCTTCCGCGCAGGTCCGGCGATAACCCTGTCGATCGCCTCAGTCATCTCGTCAAAGCTGATGCTCTTCCGGTTTCTGCGCGCCGCGAGGATGGCCGACTCGTTGATCAGGTTGGCCAGGTCGGCGCCGCTGAAGCCTGGCGTCTGCTTGGCGATCTCGGTCAGATCGATCTCAGGCTCCATCGGCTTGCCCTTGGAGTGGACCTCCAGGATAGCGGTGCGGCCGCGGATGTCGGGCGTGTCCAGGATGACCCGCCGGTCGAACCTGCCCGGCCGCAGAAGTGCCGGATCAAGGATGTCCGGCCGGTTCGTGGCCGCTAGGACAATAACGTTGGTCGACGTCTCGAACCCGTCCATCTCGACGAGGATCTGGTTCAGCGTCTGCTCGCGCTCATCGTGGCCGCCGCCAAGGCCGGCGCCGCGGTGGCGGCCCACGGCGTCGATCTCGTCGATGAAGATAATGCATGGCGCGTGGCGCCTTGCCTGCTCGAAAAGGTCGCGCACACGGGAAGCGCCGACGCCGACGAACATCTCCACGAATTCAGAACCGGATATCGAGAAGAACGGTACGCCGGCCTCGCCCGCGACGGCCCTGGCGATAAGGGTCTTGCCGGTGCCGGGAGGGCCGATCAGCAGAATGCCGGCAGGGATCCGCGCTCCCAGCGCGAGGAATCTCTCCGGGTACTTCAGGAATTCGACAACTTCTTCCAACTCCTCCTTGGCCTCAGGCGCGCCGGCAACGTCAAAGAACGTCACCGTCGCCTTGGCGCCAACGAACATACGGGCGCGGCTCTTTCCGAATCCCATCGCCTGGTTACCGCTGCTCTGGGCCTGCCGCATCATGAACAGCAGAATTCCGCCGAACAGGATCAGGGGCAGGAAGTTGAACAATATGCCGATGAAACTGCCGAGGCCGCTCGAGCCCTTCACAGTGATTGACACGTTGCCGGTGTCCACGCCGGCATTCACCAGCGTCTCTACCAGGCTCGAATTGGGCTCCTTGCGGGAGTGGAAAGTGGCGGCGCCGTCCCTGATCGTCAGGTTGTCGCCGGACACCTCGATCTGCAGCCGGCTTCCAGTCTGGGCCCGGGCGATCACGTCGGTGATGTCAATCTCCTGGCTGTCGCCAAGAGGGTCATTGAAAAATATCAGGAAGATCGTGATCACACCGAGCACAATCAAGACATAGATAAAACCGTTCCGCATCCAGCGGTTGCTCATCGGTGTGTTACTCCGTGTTCCTTTGCGGCTGACTCGGTGCGCGTCCGCGCACGGGAGCCGCCCAGATTTTTGCGTCGAACAATGTTTTCGACGCGGGAATCGGCGAAGAGGTGCATTACTGAACCGCTCTACGCTGAGTGAGGGAGTTAGGTTCATCGTAGCACAAGGTTGACCGCCGCCCCGCCCAGCGGCACCCCGGGGGCGCAATTCGCTCTGCTACTGCGCCCGAAATTGGGATTGGATCACCCGGCGGCCAGTTGGTCCGCACCCCCTTCCAGAACCCCCCCGGACCACCCCCGGCAGACGACTAGAAACAGGGGGGATTTCCGTTGACGCTCCTTATACACGATCTATATACTTGCAGCCTGTAGAAATCTTTTGCCGCACTGCGGCGTCGGAGTCATGTTCCAGGGAGCGTCCGAGTATAGCCAGAGAGTACAGAATCAATCATCTGATCCGAGCCCGCGAGGTGCGCCTCATAGGGTCGGGTGGCGACGGTGAAGAGGGAGCTGATGCCGTCGTTCTGGAAACACGCGAAGCGCTTGAGATTGCCCGCGACCAGGGACTGGACCTGGTGGAAGTTTCACCCAACCAGAATCCGCCGGTTGTAAAACTGCTCGACTATGGACGCTTCAAGTTCGTGCAGGCCAAGAAAGCCAAAGAGGCGAAAAAGCACCAGGTCAAAAACGTTCAGCGGGAAGTCCGCCTGCGGCCCAAGATAGGCCAGCACGATATCGAGTCAAAGATTCGCAAGGTCAAGCAGCTTCTCAACGAAGGCGCCAAAGTCAAAGTGACGGTCATGCTGAGGGGACGCGAGAACCAGCATCCTGAAATCGCCGTGAAGGTCCTGCGACGCGTGGCCGAGGCAGTGGCCGAAGAGGCGAAGCTCGAAAAGGCTCCGACCGTGGAGCAGCGCGCACTGAGCATCGTGCTCGCACCCAGTACCGGCCAGCCGGTCGGCGCAGCATCCGCAACTAAATAGAAGACATATGCCAAAGATAAAGACTCACAAGGGCGCCAAGAGGCGGTTCCACGTAACGGGAACCGGCAAGGTCGTCCGAACGAAGGGCCCGAAGAGCCACCTGCGCAGGAACAAGTCAGCGCGCGTCAAGCGCAAGTTCGATAAGAAGATCGCAACTGCGCCGGCGATGGCCAAGAAGATAAAACAGTTCCTGCCCCACTAAGTTCAGAGAGACATTACGTGTTGAGCGGCCGCCTGCTGACGCCGGGGTTGCCCGGCTGAGGCGCCGCAAGGGAGATCCCAGAGTTGGCGAGAGTAAAAAGCGGTTTCACGCGTCGAAGGCGGCACAAAGCTGTCTTGAAGGCCGTCAAGGGCCATCGCGGAGCGCGCCGCACGCGCTACAAGGTGGCAAAAGAGTCGCTAATCCACGGGCTGGCATACGCAACCGCCCACCGCAAGCTGCGCAAGCGGGACATGCGCTCCCTGTGGATCATCAGGATCAATGCGGCCGCCAGGTCAAACGGCCTGACCTACTCCCGAATGATGCGCGGCCTCAAGCTTGCCGGCGTGGAGGTAGACAGGAAGATCCTGGCCGACCTTTCCGTTCGGGAGCCAACCGCATTCACCTCACTGGCCGAGACGGCGCAAGAAGCAATCGCCGCGGCCTGATCGAACCCGACCCCGCGTTAGCGCTCGGTCGGCCCCGATTCCGAACGCGGCGCGAGGGGTGCGGGCGCCGCGTCCAGGTTCTTGCTGAGAAACTCGATCACCCTGGATGAATACTCTTCCGGATTACGCCGGTAAGCCTCCGCGTGGCCGGCTCCATCCACCAGCCACGTCTCGCCGGCCCCGGATTCAACCGAGCGGCTGAGCAGCCTGAAGTGGACCATCGGCACCATCTCGTCCAGTTCGCCATGGATCAGCAGAACCGGAAGATCCGTATTCGCCAGCGCTCTCATTGGGCTGACGCTCCGAATGTCGATTCCATACAACAGCCGGGCCATCAGGCGCATGCCGGGCTCAAATACTTTCAGAGGCATGAAGTTGCCAACCATGCCCTGCCGGACCCGCAACTCCAGATCGGCAAACGGACTGTCCGCGATGACCGCCGCCGCGCCATTCCCGCCCGCACACACCAGCAGCGCCACCGCGGCACCCAGCGAAAAGCCCAGCACGGCGATGTTTTTCTGCTGCACTCCCAGCGCTTCAAGATAGTGCAGCGCGCCAAGCAGGTCGCGTTGCTCGTGATACCCGGCCGATGCTGGTTGAGCCGGTGAAATGCCGCAGCCGCGCAGATCGAAGAGGAACACGCCGTATCCGGCCCTGGCGAGATCGCGCATCAACGCAAGAGCGCCCGTTTCCGGGTCCGCGCGGTGTGCGCCGTTGCCATGGACCATGACCACCCATGGAATAGCGGTGTCGGGCACCGTCCGGCCGGGCCGGACCAGCCAGCCCGAAAGCGTCAGCCGGTCGCCCGCGCTCCGGAACGTGATGTCCGTATACTCAAGCCCGACCGACGCCGGGCTATCCAGCAGCGGCCTTCGCTCAGCCCGGGTAAGGCCGCGCGCCATCAGCGCGGAGATCGCCACGTAGCTGCCGGCTGCCGCGCCCAGACTCACGCCCAATGTGCGAGTCCAACTCAACGCCCGTTCACTCCTCTACCATCTGATTGCGCTGATCGCGGATCATGGCCGTTCGTACCGCCTCTCGATCCGGCCAACTGTCTGCCGCCCATCTCGCCACCCGTGTTGAAGGCCTGGGCGCCGCCGGACCGCCGCGCCTAAGACAGGCTGGCGTCCACCATTATGAGGGTGAATAGCAGGCCGAGGTACAGAAGCGAGAACTTGTAGAGCGTTACGACCGGCCCGCGCCCTTCCTTCCACCACAGCCTGGCTGAGAAGTAGATGTACGCCGCCCCGAGTGAAAGAGCGCCGATCAAGTAGAAGAGGCCGAGCTGTTCCGTCGTGACGTAGAGGAGCGCCGTGAGCGCCGTGAGGATGAGCGTATAGAGGAACATCGCCCGGCGAGTCTCCCGGAAACCGACGACCACCGGAAGCATGGGCACGCCCGCCGCCTTGTAGTCGTCCTTGATCATGATCGCCAGAGCCCAGAAGTGGGGCGGCGTCCAGAAGAAGATGATGCTGAACAGATACCAGGACGGCAGCGCCACGTTGCCGGTCACGGCCGCCCACCCGACCAGGGGAGGGATGGCGCCCGCGGCTCCGCCTATGACGATGTTCTGCGAGGTCGATCGCTTGAGCCATAGCGTGTAGACGAACACGTATATCACCGTCCCGCTCATGGCGAGGCCGGCCGCCAGCAGGTTCGCGCCGAGCAGAATCACCGCAAACGCCGCGATGTTGAGGGCAACGCCGTAGGCGATCGCATGACGGGGCGAGATCCGGCCAGAAGCCACAGGCCTCATTCTGGTCCGGCGCATCGCCACGTCCAACTCGCCTTCCAGCCCATGGTTAATCGAACTCGCCCCTCCGGATGCAAGAGCCCCGCCCACGAGAACAGAGACCAGGACCACGATGTCCGGCAGGCCGCGGGCCGCCAGAACCATGCCTCCAAGCGCCGTGTAGAGAAGGAGTGACATAACCCGCGGCTTGGTGAGTGCCACGTGGTCGCCTATCTGCTCCCATACGGCCCGGCGCCGGACCATTACGCGGCTACTCATCTGCCG
This sequence comes from Chloroflexota bacterium, assembly GCA_022567135.1. Taxonomy (GTDB): domain Bacteria; phylum Chloroflexota; class Dehalococcoidia; order Lucifugimonadales; family Lucifugimonadaceae; genus UBA1151. The sequence continues at coordinate 25,190 of JADFHP010000001.1, read as the reverse complement.
CCGCCGATTCTCGTGACATTTCTTCTGGGCCTGGGTCCGGTTGCATGGCCGGTTGCATCGGCGGTTGCATGTGCGTCTGGGGAGTCAAAATGCGGGACCGGCCGGAACGCCCGGATCGGTAGTACGGAAGCCAGATCAGCACCGCCAGCAGCGCCGTTGCGCCCCACATGAAAGTCGCCAGGCTCAGATGCGTCGCCTTGACCCAGGTATCGAATCCGGTCCACGGGTTGGCGGCGCCGATCAACACCTGCACCGTGATTATTCCGAGAACCGCCCATGCCGCGCCCTTGAGGGCCGGTCCGGCGCCGTCCAGCCGGTAGGCCCTGAAAGCGGCGTACGCCGCAACGACCGCTCCGATTCCTGCGAGCAGCCGGTGAATCATGTGGATCCACGTGAGATTGACTTCCGGTATCACGGAGCCGCCGCAGAGCGGCCACGAGCCGCATACAGCGCCAGCGTCCCGCCAGACGGCGTATGCCCCGGAAAGCAGGGCGATCAGCGATACAGCGGCCGCCACGACCGCCAGCTTCGTTACCATTCCCGCGTCGACGGCCGAAAGCGGATTGAAGCTGCGCCAGGATGGCGGTACGGCCGCCACCACGAGAGCGACGAGCATTATCAGCAACACTATCTCGGCCAGCCCCAGGTGCAACGTCCGGATCGCCGGGTTGAGATCGGTGAGAACTACCGACCCGCCGATGCCGCCGACGATACTGACCAGCACCATGCCCGAAAGCGCCAGGCCGAGAAGCGCGCGATGCCCGCGATAGCGCTGCACAACACGAATCAGGGCCAGCAACATGATGATGCCGACGAACGTCCCGGTGGTCCGGTGGCTCCATTCGATGATGGCGTGGTACTCCCAGGGTGGGATCCAGCTGCCAAAACATTGCGGCCAGTCCGGGCAGCCGTCGCCTGAGCCGGTGACCCGCACCACTCCGCCAAGCGTGATCTGCGATAGGAGTCCGACTACCGAGATGCCGAGCAGAAATAACAGCAACCTGTCGGCCCAGGGCGCCGCCGCATCGGCGGTCGCCGCCTCCCCTGCATCGCCTTCCCTGGCGATGGCCGATGTTGCCACTGGCTAGTCGTCCTCGTCCGCGGGTGCGTCTGCCGCACGGCCCTGTAAATGGAAAATAAAAGGCGAAAGAAATATCAAGCCGGAGTCTAGTGTCGCGCACACGCGAGCCCGAATAAACACCAGTCCCACAGTTTTTTCTCTGCATCGCGGCTGTTCGGCGTTCAAGGCGTGAATGGAATTTACTGCCCTGTATTTCTCTCCGGAGTCACCGCAAAGACCGCGCCGCCAGCAACTCGGCCGTGACCAGGAAGCGGTGTGAGTAGACGGGGGAGGGGAAGCTGGCTACCAGCGTGATGGACGCCGTCGGAGCCGGAGTGAGCGCCAGATCCTCCTTCGGCACTATCGTCGTACCTGTGACCCGGTACAGAAACGCCTCCGTGGCAGTCTCCAGAATCACATTCACCGGATCCTGCTTGATCAGCTCGGCAATGTCCGGGAGCCGCCTGAACACGTTTCCCTCGCCCAGAATGGGACTCTCAAGGTGGCCGAAATACCAGCCGTTACCTATCTGTCCGGGATCCGGCGTATCCGGAATATGACCGACCAGGCCCACCGGCTGCTCATACCGCAGCCCGCTCGCCTCTTCCAGGATCTGCAGCTCTCCTACCGGCTCGTCGACCCCTATCGAAGGAATCTTGATCCGCAGGGCCTCATTTTTTCCGTCAGCCCCGCGCAGGGCGTCGAGGGCGCTCACGAACTCGAATCCCTCCGGCAGATCGCTCCCGCCGTAAGGGCCGGTGCCGGCGAACTCGGGATTCGACCAGAACCGCGGATTGGTCTGATCGGCCGGATAAACGGCGCCAAAATTGAACGAAATCTCACCCGGCAGCTCGTCTGTAACAGCGGCGGTGGCCACGATGGTCGATTCGGGCGCAGGCTGATCGCCTGACACCACTGGCGCTACGGTCGGCGCCGCGCGGCCAACCGGCGGCGCCACCCATGCCTGCTGGACCTCGCCAGGCACTTCGACTACGAAATCGTCGAGCGTGCTGAGGGCCTTTTCCGTGACCGCCAGGTATATCCCACCGGCGCCGGCCATCAGCGCGCCGATCACCAGGATAAGAACGGCGATATGCATCCGGCCAATCGGGAAGCGTCGGCTTGAATGATTTGTGGTCGTCGTAGCTGCCATCGGCACTTCATGATACGTGTATGGCCGCGGCGCCGACCTGAGTCGCCTGACCCGCTTCTAATTACAATTCAAGCATGGGAATGGTTACCTCGGCCCAACAAACGGGCGAATCGGCCCGGTAATGAACGTACTGGGCATTGAAACGTCTTGTGACGAGACCGCCGCTGCCGTGGTGGTCGATGGCGTAGACCTGCGCTCGAACGTGATCGCCTCGCAGGCGGAACTGCACTCCCGGCACGGCGGCATAGTCCCGGAGCTGGCCTCGAGGCAGCACATTCAGGCGATCCTCCCGGTGCTCCACGCCGCCGTCGAAGACGCCGCCATTCCGTGGTCCGGCATCGACGCCGTAGCCGTCACCAACGGGCCCGGACTCGCCGGCTCGCTGATCGTAGGCCTCAACGCAGCCAAGGGCCTCGCGGCGTCGCTGGGAGTGCCGATGATCGGCGTAAACCACCTGGAAGGCCATGTCCGCGCGGCGTGGCTAGCGGAGGGCAACCCAGAAGGCAACCCAGAAGGCAACACAAACGGCAACGCCGACCTGGGAACGGAGCCGCCGTTCCCGCTGATGTGCCTCATCGTCTCCGGAGGCCACACCGAACTCGTGCTGATGCGGGGCGAGACCGATTACGAACTCGTCGGCGCAACCCGCGATGACGCCGCCGGCGAGGCGTTCGACAAGAGCGCCCGGATACTTGGCCTGCCGTATCCCGGCGGGCCGGAGATCTCACGCGTCGCCAGGGCGGTCCCCGATACGAAACCGCTGCCGCGGGCATGGATTCCCGGCACCCATGACTTCAGCTTCAGCGGCCTCAAAACCGCGCTATTGAGGCGCGCAGAAGAAGCCGGGATAGTCGACGAACCGGCCAGCGAAGCCAGTGAAGAAAAAATCGCGGGACTATCCCATGAGCTCCAGGAGTCGATAGTAGACGTGCTCGTCCGGAAGGCTAATGCCGCGGCGGATGAGTACGGCTGCAACGCCATTATTCTTGCCGGTGGGGTTGCCGCCAACCGGCGCCTCAGACAGGTGCTCACGGCGGAAGCGACCGTGTCCGTGTTCATTCCGCCGCCGATCCTCTGCACGGACAACGGCGCGATGATCGCCGCCGCCGCCTACCCGCGGCTCATCAGGGGAGAGGCATCCGATTACGAACTCGACGTGGATCCCGGCCTGCGCATAGGCGCCGCCGCGTAAGTCCCCCCGCAAGCCCGAGCTTGAGGCCGGAGGCCAATTCAAGGCAACGGGAAACGGGGCGCCTGGATTACCGGCCCGGCGCCGTTGGCCGAACGGGGCGCGGCAAGCGCACTCCTGCGCGTCTCAAGAATCAGATTTGCGAACTGCCTCGCCTCATCTGCCTGCGACCGCTTGATATCGACATCAATAGTCTCGGTTCCCAGGACGATCTGCATATTCAGATCGGGCGGCTTGAAGAAGAACTCTGCCAGAAGCGCCAGCGAGATCGCTCCGACCACGATGCCGCCGATGGTGCTCACCGCGTCGTTGCTCGCCACCATCCATACGCCGATAGCGGCGAAGACTCCAAGGACGCCCCAGACGAGCGAGCTGCGCTCTTTCCGGCCGGGCGAGACCCGGACAGCCGCGATCTGCGGCAGGAACGCCACGGACCAGCCGCCCCAGCCACCGTCATCGCCGTCCACGGTCACGCGCTCCTCTGTCAGCACAAGCCGCCTGCCGTGCAGCGCTTGCAGGCGCGCGACCACATCCTCCCCAGGATCTTCGGGAGCTGACTCGATGCCTGAAGCGGTCTGCGGCCCCGAGTCGGGCGCGGTTGTAATGTCGTCGATTGCCATAAAAGTTCTGCCGGTTGCGCTGGAATCGCCGTCCTTGCGGCCTATTCGCTACGATCGCCTGAACAACACTATATGAACAGCCGTAAAGGATAGCAGGGCGGTTCGGGACGCCCCCCCGGTAGCAAGGGTAGCGACCCTTCGATATCGACTCTGGCTCCAGGGCGAAGAGGCGGCCTTGAGACGCCCATCAGCCGGTGCTAGGCTACCCGCACTTTGCCCCGGTTTGATCGTCAAGTACCGGAAGGTCCCGGTCTGGCCGGTCCCATACAGGAGTAACAGAACCAGCCCATGTACCCAAAAGGGAGTGCAGCAGGCGGCGAAAACATCCAGATCCTTCTTGGCATTGAGCCGCTGATAAACGCCGGAGGGCCCAACACGAAACACTCCGGCAGCCGCCCGCGGGACGTGGCGATAAGAGCCATGGAAGAGGCGTCCGGAAAATTCTTCAACATCGACGAGTTCGTCATCGAGGCCGGCCGGCTCATTGCCGGGATGATCGGCGCGGAGGCGGCAACGATCACGAGCGGCGCCTCGGGCGGCCTCGTGGTCCAGGCCGCAACCGCCATCGCTCGTGACGATCCGGACAAGATAAGTCGGCTGCCGAATACGGACGGTATGGCAAACGAGTTGATCATCCAGAAGCATCACCGCTTTATATACGACCATCTTTATCTGGCGCCCGGCGCTCGCTTTGTGGAAGTCGGCGACGGCGAAACGTGCACGCCCGAGCAGGTGGAGGCTGCGATTACGGAAAAGACGGCAGGCATCATCCATCTCGAGTCGCCGTTCAAAGACAACACTGCGGTCCCGCAGCCGGTACTGGCAGACATCGCACACCGCCACGACCTCCCGGTACTCTGCGATGCCGCGTCCATGCTGCCGCCGCGATCGAATCTGAAGAAATTCCTTGACGAGGGAGCAGACCTGGTCAGCTTCAGCGGTGGCAAGGGGATTCGCGGACCCCAGAGCACGGGCATTCTGGCAGGCACTCCCGAATGGGTCGAGTACGCCCGGCTGAACAACTATCCGAACGCCAACATCGCAAGGGCGCAGAAAATCTCCAAGGAGGAGATGGCGGGCCTCGTCGCCGCGGTAGAAGAGTTCGTCAATACAGACGAAGCCGAGGAGACGAAGAGATACCGGCAGATGATGCAGCTGGTCGTGGACCAGATCGTGGAGATCCCCGGCGTCGTGGCGTCCATCAAGCACGATCGCGACCACTACATACCCCAGGTGGCGATAACGTTCAGCGACGAGTGGCGGGGACCGGATTTCGAGGAGATACACAGGCGGCTGATGGCCGGTACGCCGCGAATCTTTCTGATGAATATTCCAAAGACTGGGGAGCTGATCGTCGACCCGCTCAACATCCAGGACGACGAACTGGAGATCGTTGCGGAGAGGGTGCGTGAAGAGCTGATCAAAGCGGCCTCCGGCGGATGACCAGGGTCATGAAATGAGTGCGCGCAGCTCTCACGTCGGTCCGCTTGTGGTGCTGTTGGGGGGACCGGCAGGCGCCGGCAAGTCCACACTGTCGCGGGCATGGTGCGGAAACCGGCCGCGGGCGGCACACATCGACCTCGACGAGGTCAGGCAAATGATAATCGGAGGGTTCGCAGACCCCCAGCAATCCAGTTCTGAGCAGACGGAACAGTTCGAGCTGGCCGCCCGGCAATGTGTGTCGCTGGCGCGGAACTTCCTGCGAGATGGCTTCGATGTCATCGTCGAGTCAACGTTCTTGCCCGACGAGTATCGTGTGACGTGGGAGCCGTTGCTGATGGGCCTGAATCCGATTCTCGTGGTTCTGGTGCCCGATCTCAGCGCCGTTCTGGGGCGTTCCTCGGAACGGAAGAAAAACGTCCTGGAAACATATACGCGAACACAACGCGAGGCTTGTTTGGATTGGCCCGGGCAGAACCGGCTCGATACGACAGGCCAATCCGTTGAGGAGAGCCGGCAGGCGCTTGACAGTCGGATTTCCGATCTCCACCAGTGCCAGCCAGTATCAGGAGAGTAAGTGACCAACCACCCCGCAATCACCGTCGAGCAGATTCGGCAGAGCCTTAACGCCGTCCCGCGCATCCGCTGGTCGCACATCCCGACACCGCTCGAGGACTGGACGAAGCTGGCGGAACGGCTCGGCGGCCCCCGCATCCTGGTCAAGCGCGACGACGCCACCGGGCTGGCATACGGCGGCAACAAGTCGCGCCACTTCGAGTTCGAGATGGCACACGTTCTCGAGGGCGGATTCGACACGCTCATCAACATCAACAACTTCCACTCCAACCAGGCACGCGTCGCGGCGGCGGGCTGCGTGAAGGCAGGCATCCGGTACCTGCTGGTCTCGACCGGCGAGGTCGATCGGCCCATCCAGGGCAACCTGCTGTTGGTGAAGCTTATGGGTGGCGAGATTCATCGCATCCCCGAATCGGAAGACGCTTCTGCGTACGCCCGTTCACTCGCCGACAAAGTTCGCTCGGAAGGGAGAAATCCGTACATCCTGAACGACGATTCGTTCCCGGAAATCATGGGCACGATCGCCTTCATCGAGGCCGGGCTCGAACTGAAAGAGCAGCTGGACGCCATCGGAGTCGACCGAGTCCACCTGTGGGGCCTGACCGGCCGCTCACTGCCGGCCCTGAAGATGTTTTCCAACAATCTTGGCCTCGACTGGTCCGCAACGGCGGTCAAGTACAGCCCGTCCGACGATGAGGCGCTGCGCGAGACGATGGTCGCCCGCTCCAGGCAGGCTGCCGAGCTGCTGAAGCTGCCAGTGACGCTGGAGCCGGACGATGTCGAGATCCTCGACGGCTTCTCCGGCCCCGCTTACGCCGCGGCAACAGACGCCGCGTTCGAGGCCATCCATCTCGTCGCACAGACCGAGGCGGTGATACTCGACCCCAACTACACCGGAAAGTCGATGTCCGGCCTGATCGACCAGATCCGAAATGGCCGGTTCGGCAAAGACGACACCATCATGTTCCTCCACTCCGGCGGCCTCCCCCAGGTATTCGCGTTCAACGAGGAACTCGCTGCCTGGGATGGGTAGGAGTTTCTGAGACGCCGGTTAGATATTCGTCATTCTGGGTTCTCCTGGGCCTGTCGAAGGGCGGAAGCCAGAATCCAGTCACCCCCGGCTACGATTCGAGAAGCGCCGATTGCAGACATCTCCAAGAGTTCACGGTCCATTCCGAATGCACCCTGATTTGACCACCGGGGCCCTCTCTGGATTCCGGCTGTTGCCGGAGTGACGATGGATGGGGTCGACGGAGGAAGATTGACAGTAAGCGATCACTTACGTAAGATATTACTTACATAATAACTGGGCACCGTTAATGGATGGCGCTCGAACTAGAGCGCCGTCACGCGCGCTGCCCAACTGGTATCAGGCCATCCGGCCGATTCGGGAGGAATCAAAATGGATACCGTCGCTCTGTTTTCGAAGGCTTCGCGTGCGACCGCGGAAATCGCCTCGAACGTAACTGAAAGCCAGCTCTCCGGCGCTACGCCGTGCGCGGAGTTCGACGTCAAGGGACTTGCGAACCACATCGCCGGCTTCTACGGAATGACCGCCATGGCCGCTCGCAAGCAGGCTCCTGAAGGCGAACCGGGCGCAGACATCGTAGGCAGCGACCCCGCTTCTGTGATCCCCGGCATGATCAAGGGCGCAGTCGCCGCCTGGCAGGAGCCCGGCTCGACAGAAGGCAAGACGCAGTTCGGCTCCGGCGAATCCGACGCCAGCTTCGCCGCCTCGATAACGCTGTGGGAGACGGTGATCCACGGCTGGGACCTTGCGAAGGGAACCGGCCAGGACCTGCAAGTCAGCGATGACGTTGGCGAGGCCATATTCGGAATCGCGCAGCAGCTCTGCAACGACGGCTCGCGCGGCGAAGGCAAGCCGTTTGCCGCAGAGATCAGCATCTCCGATGGCGCATCAGCCTTCGAGAAGGCGCTCGGCCTGAGCGGCCGCGACCCCAATTGGTCGGCCTAGTTTTTGCGTCCTCCGCCCGTATTTCCGCGATGCAGGGAGGCCGCCCAGCGGTGGGAGTGACGCGTCTCCGGCATCTGCCCCTTGCAGGCGCTCACTCCCGCCCGCGGGAACGTTCAAGATAGTGGCAAATCTTCCGCCACATAAGGAAAGTCGAGCATGAAGCCAGATAGTTACACGCGCACATTTATAGTTCCGTGCGACCCTCAAGTCGTATTCAAAGCGGTGACCGAGGATTTCGATAGATGGTGGTCCGCATCGAGCGCACCGCTCTCAAGCGTCGGTGATGAATCCACGGTAACGTTTGAACCGAGCCCCGCGTTCTGGCGATTTCGAGTCCTGAAGCTCGTGCCAGACCGGCTGGTTGAACTGGAGTGTGTCCAGGCGAATCACGTTCAGGAGGAGGCCCCTGACAATATTCGCGAAGAGTGGCTTGGTACCAGGCTCGTATGGGAACTAGAGCCGCACGATCTAGGAACCAAAGTAATCTTCCACCACCACGGCCTGGTTCCGGGGCTAAACTGCTACGAAGTTTGCGAGGCGGGTTGGGACCATTTCCTCCTGGGCAGTCTCAACCGCTATCTGAATACTGGAGTGGGCCACCCGGTCGGCGCCGAAGCGCCCCGCTGAGCCTGCCGGCAAATCTCGGTGGCTCAATCGCCGGCCGCCCCTCGTCACCCTGGCCGCCCCATCGTCATTCTGGCGGAGGCCAGAATCCAGTCCCCGGCGTATCACGTTGGCATTCTGGAGCTTGGTTACCCGCACTCGCGAGTACTCTGGATTCTGGCCTGCGCCGGCACGACGCATCCGGCACGCCTACGCCTTGGAGTTATGCAGCTCCGTCTCCCCACTGGCCAGCCGCTCAAGGTTGCCCATCATGATGTCCAGCAGGTTGGCCTCGTACAACTGCGTTTCGCCACCGGTGTGCGGCGTGACGATGACGTTGTCGAGGTCCCAGATCGGCGACTCCGGCGGCAACGGGTCATCGTAAAAGTGGTCCAGTCCCGCGCCCGCGATCGTTCCCGACCTGAGCGCCTCGATCAGGGCCTCTTCGTCCACGCACGCTCCACGCGCCACGTTGATCAGAAATGCCGACGGCTTCATCATCCCCAGCGCCCGCGCGTCGATAATCCCGCGCGTCTCGTCGGTCAGCGGGCAGTTGAGCACCAGCCAGTCGGACTCGGCAAACAGCCTGTCGACCTGATCGGGTGGCAACACCTCGTCGGCCGGGCCCTCGTAGTTGGCGACGTCGCGCTTGGTGGCGATCACCCGCATGTCGAACGCCTTCGCCAGCTTCGCAACGCGTGAGCCGATCTGACCCATGCCGATGATGCCCATCGTCTTCCCGGCAAGCTCATCCTCGCGCGCCGGAATGTCCGAGATCATCTGCCGCCAGAAATGCTTCCGCTGGTTGTCGCGGGCGTCGTGGATCTTGCGCGACAGGCCCAGGATGAGCGCCATGGCATGCTCGCTGACGCCGTTCTTGTTCGTGCCCTGCGCCGAGGCCAGCCGTATCCCCCGCTCCCGCAGCATGTCGAGCGGGAACTGGTCGAAGCCGGCGCCAATCGACTGGATGTACTTCAGCCGGTCCGCCACCTCGAGCAGCGAATCGTTCCAGAACCCGCTCACCACCAGGACGTCCGCCTCCGGCAGGCGGGCGCGGGAGTCTTCCGGCGTCCAGGTCTGGTAGTGGCCGATGCCCGTCTCGCGCTTGGAAAACTCCTCTTCGAGCGGATACGCAACGTGCGAGAACTGGATGGTTATCTCAGAGAGCGCTGGGAACGGCAACGATGTCTCCTGTTGTCGCGGAGCTGGACTCACGCAAAGGCGCAAAGCCCGCAAAGTTTAGAGGTGATCTGTGCCGATGTCACCGCGTGTCGGATTCAGGGACGTTGTCCTCAATCCATTTCCGTATCTTTCGCTTCCGGTCCTCCGAAGTGAACGACGCCCCGACCGCCACCTTTGTTAGCTCTCGTAGTTCGTCGTCGGAAAAGCCGAGGTCCATCCCCGCCCGATATTCAACTGCCAGATCGGTTGAGAACCGGACAGGGCAGTCGGTGTTGAGCGTGACCAGGATGCCGGCAGCCGCGAGCCTTCTCAATGGATGATCATCGAGGGACGGCACCGCGCCGAGCAACACATTCGATGTGACGCAACACTCTAGGACAACGCCGGAGGCAACCACCGTCTCTACCAGGTCGGGCCTGTCCAGACCGTGAATTCCGTGTCCAATCCGGGTCAGGCCCGGCGTTCCCAGCGCGGAAGAGATGTTCGCCGGGCTGAACTCCCCGGCGTGGGCGGTGATTCCGAGGCCGGCGTCCCGGAACGCCGAGGCCCACCCGTGCGCCACCGTCCAATCCGCCTCTTCCACATACGGGACCGGGAGAAAGTCGATACCGGCCAGGCCGTGTTCGGCTTCCCGCAGGCACGCCTCGAACACCTCATCCGCGCCAGTCCTCGACGGCCAGAGCGAGATCAAGGCTTCCCCGTAAAACCGGGGATGTATCGACCGCACCCGCCCCTCCGCCTCGCGGAACAGCTCCATGAAGCGAGGCCGCAACACGGTCTCCATCCCGAACCGAATCTCCGCGAGCACCGCGCCGGAGACAGCCGCGCCTTCGAGCGCGGCCTCGACCCGTGCCAGGAACATCTCCGAATCCGTGTCCATCGCCCCGAAGCGATCCACATCCAGTTCGCCGTTCATCCGCTCCAGTCGCGCTGTTCCCGACGGAAACTCGATTAGACGCCGGTGCCAGGCCTCCCAGTCGTATGGCCGCCGCCCTTCTCGCTCGGCGACCAGTCGGTCGATTCGCGCGACCGACTCCGCATGCAAGTGCAGGTCCACTTTTGGGTTGGAAATGAACGGATCCATCGCAACTTCGCTGACTAACGGCCTGCCGGTGGGCGACGCCTGCTGCCTGCGCTTACTGAAGAGCGTCGAACAACCCGGCGCAGTCGTCGGTCTGCACCTCGCACAGCAGGACCAGATTCCCGACGATGGCATACGCCCCGTAGCTCGTGCGTGTGGCGCTGATACCGCCCCCCGCGAACGGCGCCGGCTTGCCCCTCCCCGTGGCGACATCGGCGAGCCCGGTACCGTCACTGACAGCAGACTCGTGCGATGGGTATACGCGGACCTCAACGTCCCTCTGGTTGTAGAAGCCGTACCAGACACTCGTGGCGTTCGGCAGGGTCTCGGCCGCCAACTCACGGGACGTCTTCCAGCCCGCGGCCGCCACGTTGTCTACCGTGAAAGTGCTGCCCGGACGAAGGATCTCGACCGGGTCGATCTCTGCCTCCGGCGCCGCGGCGGCCGCATCGCCGCCGGCCGATGCAGCACCGTCATCACTCGACCCGCACGCGACGAAATGCGACACGAGAACGAGGGCAATTGGAGCGATGACGGCCGTGCGTGGGTCCATGACCGCCGCATTATAAACAGGGCGATCGCCCGGCATCCCGTCCAAGATATTCCGACCTTCTTAGCGCCCTTGGCGCCTTTGCGAGAGATACGTCCCCGCCCGTGCGCCTAGCGCGGTATAACCGGCAGGATCAGCCGCGACGGCCGCTCACGGTCGTGGAAGACGGTCTGGCGCGCGGTCCGAAGCTCGGCATCCGACCAGAAATCAGCGCCCGTGTTGTGGTTGCGGTCGAAGTTCGGGAAGTCCGATGAAGAGATATCCAGCCGCAGCCGCTGCCCCGGCCGGATCAGGACGCCCACCGGGTTGAGCCTGATCGTGTACTCGTACGGCTCGCCCGGCTCCAGCAGCGTGGGCGAGTCGTACCCGTCGCGGTACCGGGCGCGCACGATGCCGTACGTCAGGTTCACAGCCGTGCCGTCCTCGTAGACGATCACCAGCTTGGCCGTGAAGTCGGTGTCCGGAGCGTCAGACGCGGCGAAGAGCTTCAGCACCACCGGGCCGGTGATCTCGATCTCCTGTTCAAGCGGCGGTGTCTGGTAGACCAGAACGTCCCGCCTGCCGTCGAGCGGCGCCTGATCGCGCGGCATCGCCTGCGCGTCGATGTCCATCACGCTCATAACCGGGTCGCGCGGGTCGTACGCATAGCCGTCCGGCGTCTCGCCGCCCGATTCGTCCATGCTCAGCGAGCCGTTCCCGGCAGGGGTGTTCGCAGCCCCGTCACTGTGCAGGAAGAAGTCCGTGTACTCGGCGCGCGCCAGCGGCCACTCATGCTCAAGCCGCCACCGGTTCTCGTTGACGATGAACAGCCGCACCGGCGGCTCTTCGGCATAGCCGTTGTCGATCTGCTTGAACTGCCAGTCGTACCAGCGCGTGATCAGGTCGGTCCACTCCGCCTGCGCTTCTGGTCCGTAGTCGACCGGACCGAGGTCGCGACGAAGATTCGTCATCATGTGGCTCCACGGGCCGACCACCAGCCGGTGCTGATCGCGAAACTCTGCCGGCCCGTTCGCGATCATGCCGGAGTATTGATTGACGGTCCCGATAATCCGGTCCCACCAGCCCGTGAAAGTGCAGGTCGGCACGTTCACCTTCGGGTGAATCGAGGAAAAGTCCCACATCTCCACGTTCTGCTCTCGATAGAACGCCTTGAGCTGCGGCGTCAGTGTCGAAAACGGCTCTTCCGGTATATCGTCAAGCGGCAGATACCAGAGCCACTTCCCGCGCTCGACCTCACGCCAGTAACGCACCGCCTCGAACGGGTCGAGCGGACCATGCTCGACGCCCTCTCTGCGGCGCAGATCGGCGGCCATCATGTACGACCACTCCAGCCTGCGGCCCGTCTCGAACACGCCGAAGTTCATCTCCAGCGAATTGGTGCCCATGCCGCTGGCGTGCAGAGCCTTCAGGCTCGGCGGCTGTAGTTCCGCCAGCCGCCACGCGCACCAGGCGTCGTACGAGTGGCCCCACGTGCCGACCTGCCCGTCGCTCGACGGCAACTGCGCCGCCCACTCGACGCTGTCGTAGCCGTCGGCAGCATCGAACGTCAGGTCGTTTCGCATGAACTGCCAGCGGAACTCACCTTCCGACGCGTAGCGGCCGCGCATGTCCTGGTTGACCACGGTGTACCCGCGGGCCGCCATCGCCCGCGCCGCCTTGACGTAGCGCGGATGCTGCTTCCAGTACGGCGTCCGCAGCAGCAGCGTCGGGTATTTTCCAGAGCCCGACGGCCGGTAGACGTCCGACTTCAACACCGTGCCGTCGCGCGTCTCCATCGGAAGGTCGTACTCGGCCTCAATAGGCACGTTGTCATACTGCGTTACGACCATGCTGGGGTCACTTTCAATCGGTGGTCCCACCGAGGATGGCTGCGCGTGTTAATTCGATCTCCTCCAACCCATCCGGGGTCGGTCCGAGAATCAGCGCCGCGTCGAGGTCCGCGATTGCGCCGTTCACGTCGCCCAGATCGCTCTTCACCCTGGCGCGGGTGATATATGGCCGCCAGTCGCCGGGGGTCAGATCGACCAGAGTGTCCAGGTCGAACAGAGCAACATCGTTGCGCCCGAGTCTCGCATTTGCGTCGGCGCGCAATCCATACGCCATTGGGTCGCTGGGTTCCAGGTTTATCGCCGTATGGGCATCCAGCAGTGCACTTTCGAAGTTGCCGGTGTCGAGATAGAAATAGCCCCTGTCCAGGTACCACAGGTAGTTGTCGGAATCCAACTCAAGAGCGCTCGTAAAGTCAGCCTCGGCGTCGGCCATCCGGCCCAGGCGGAAGAAGTTCAGGGCGCGCCAGTTGTAGTAGTTGGCCTGCATCGGGTCGAGCGATATCGCCCGATCGAGGATGTCCACACCCTCTGCATACCGGCCCTGCTTCAGCCGGATGAAGCCGCGCTCGCCCTCTATCCACGCGATGTCCGGGTCCAGCGCCTCGTTCTCATACCGCGCTTCAAGTTTGTCAAGCGCCACGAGGGCGTCCTCGTAGCGGCCCTCGATGATGGTCTCAACGATCACCCCCGGGTGTGGCACCTGGTCGGTGGAAGTGCGAAACGAAGTGATAATCAGCAGGATCATGAGCGCAGCCGACAACCCGAGGCTGAACTTTGTGCGGGTTCGCCAGAGCCGCGGGTTCAGGCCGTCCCTGATCTCCTGTCTGAAGCCCCTGCGCTCTACTTCGGCCAAGGAACCACCATCTGCTCATGTCCCCAGACCAGCTCGCCGCCCCATGCCGACCGGGCCTCCCGCTCGTTCGCCTCGGCATTTTCAGGCTTCGTCAGGCGTCCGCCGATGTGCACCATCACCAGCTGCTTCACCCCTGCCTCCGCAGCCGTCTCCGCGGCGCCGCGAATGCTGCACGTCGCGATGTCGTGATCGCTCGCGGAGATCCGGTCGTGGGATTCCCAGCACATCATCATCAGCACATCCGCACCCCTCGCCAGGTCGGTCACCGAGTCGCACGGGCGGGTGTCCCCGGTGATCACCAGGCTGCCCTCGTCTGTATCAACCCTGTACGCAAGCGAGTCGAGAAACGGTTGCACATGCTCGGCCGGCGCGCCGGTGATCCGGTAGTTGTCGGTCTCGACGATCACGCCGGGACCAACGTCTTTCGGAATCACGAGCGGCTTTGAGCGCGGCAACTCTCCGCCGCGGTCCCGATACGTGATCTGGCTGCCCAGATGGCCCACCCGAGCCTTCCAATCGTGCCGGAAAAGCCCGCTATCCTCGTCGATGATCCCGTTCGTGAACTCCTCCGTCAGCGTGGGCCCGTAGACGAAAAGCTCCCTGTCGCGCGGCACCATCTGGTCCCAGCGCGTCAGGATGAAGGCGGGAAAGTCTGCATCGTGATCGAAATGGTGGTGCGTGAAGACGACCGTGTTGATCTCGGTCGGACTGACGCCGTTCTGGACCAATTTCCACGTCGTAGCGGGACCGCAATCAAAGAGAATCTTCTCGCCCGCGATGTCCACCAGCTGCGCCGACCCGAACCTGTCAGGCAGCGGAGACGGCGTCCCGCACCCGATGATCGTCACCTTCGGCGTCGTCGCCTCTCTCGCTCCCATGATCCTCCCCGGGAATCAAGACCTCTCGCAAAGGCGCAAAGCCGCCAAGAAATCAAGGGTAAATAATATTCTCTTTCTCTGCGCCTCCGCGCCTTTGCGAGAGACTTTCCTCCCCTACGAATACTCGCGCCCGCCGGTGCGGTTCTTCATGATGAAGTCCCAGTCGTACTCCACGCCCAGCCCCGGCCCGTCCGGCACCGGCACCTGGCCATTCGAATCAATCGCGTCCGTGGCGTCCCGGTAGCCGTCGGCGTATACCTCGTGGCAGCGGCCGATCTCCGGCGTATTCGGATGAAGCAACGCCATCTCGTAGTAGTTCGTGTTGCGCGTGGCGGCCATCACGGCGCGCTGCGCGGGGCCGGGCGAGTGGATCTCAACGTCCAGTCCGAAACCTTCAGCGGCGTGCACGATCTTCATCGCGCCCGTGATCCCGGCGTCGTAGTCCGGGTCTACTCGCACAATGTCCGTGGCGCCGGATGCGATGAAGTCAACGTGCTGCTCAAGGCCGCGTATGTGCTCCGTCTGGAGCAGCGGCGTCTTGATCACCGTCCGCAGCTGCTTGTGGCCGTGCATGGAGATTCCGGTGTCCTTATACGGGTCTTCCAGCCACGTGTAGTTCGCCTCGTCGCAGGCCTTGCCGAGCTTCACAGTCTCCACCCACGTGTTGATCTCGCACGCCGGGTCGATCATCAGGTTCATTTTTGGTCCCACCGCTCCGCGGACCGCGTGGACCGTCTCGATCTCCTGGTCGATGTCGTAGTCGCCCCAGCCGTGAATCTTGAAGGCGGGGTAGCCCATCTCCTTGCACTGGAGCGCGAAGTCGGCGAACGCCTGCGGGCTGTCCAGTCCGCCGTTCCGGTCGCCGTGCATCGTCGATGCGTAGCAGGTCAGCGACGTCCGCCAGCCGCCCAGCATCTCGTAGACCGGCGCTCCATAGTATTTGCCGGCCAGGTCCCAGAGGGCGATGTCGATTGCGCCCATCCCCATCTTGTCGAACTTCCGCATCGCCCGCTTCACATCGTTATAGATCAACTCCCGTTGAATCGGGTCGCGGCCGATCAGATAGTCGGCGAACATGTTGAACTCGGCGAATCCCGGGGAGTCTCCGCCGACATACTCGCCCACAACGCCCTCGTTCGTGTGCACTTTCATGGCGTACGAAGTACCGGTTTGCGTGCCGCCCTTCTCGTAGACCAGGTTGAAGCCGTTGTAATCCTTCCCAACGTCATTCATCTCGAACTGGAACTCGTGGACTTCTATCTTCGTAATTCGCAGCTTTGACATCTTTCTTCTCCGTGGTTTGCCGCCACGATTATGTGCGCGCTCATCTCATCGCGCAAAGGGGAGAAGAGATCTCACGCCAAGGCGCAATGGCGCGAAGGGGGAAGATAGAAAAAATCCGGAATTAATATATTAAAAACTTTGCGCTCTTTGCGCTTTTGGGTGATTCCCTATCCCGGACCCTCGCCCTCGTGGAAGCGCCCGATCAGCTCAACCTCGCGCGCGCTGCCGATGTAAAACGGCGTCCGCTGGTGCAGCCCGGACGGCTCGATGTCGAGGATCCGCTCGTGGCCGGTGGTGGCGACTCCGCCCGCCTGCTCGGCGATCATGGCGATCGGATTGGCTTCGTACAGCAATCGTAACTTACCCTCGTGATAGCTAGCGGTAGGGGGATACAAGAAGATCCCGCCTTTGAGCAATGTTCGGTGAAAGTCGGCCACCAGCGAGCCGATGTAACGCGACTTGTAGGCGATATCATCTTCGCCCGACTTGACCCAGTGCAAGAAGCGACGGCAAAAGGGCGGAAAGCTGTCGGCATATGCTTCGTTCACCGAATAGGTCGAGCCGCGATCGGGCATCTTGATCTTGGGATGGCTGAGCACGAAAGCGCCGATGGACGGATCGAGTGTGAAACCAAACACGCCATCGCCGGTGGTGTAGACCAACATCGTCGACGAGCCGTAGAGCACATAGCCGGCGGCGATCTGTTGGTGGCCCATCTGCAACACGTCATCGGCCGGCTTATCCCCGTTATTGATATCGCGTCGGAAGATGGAAAAGATCGTACCGACGCTGACATTCACGTCGATGTTGCTCGAACCGTCGAGCGGATCGAAGATGACAACGTATTTGCCGTGCTTCGGATCTTTGAGCACGACGATCGGGTCTTCGTTCTCTTCCGACGCCAGTACGCCCACTATGCCGCGGTGCCCGAGCGTGTGGAGAAGTGCGTTGTTGGCGAACACGTCGAGGCCCTGCTGCTCTTCGCCCTGCACATTGACATTTCCTGTGCCGCCCGGCAGTCCCGTGAGCCCAAGTCGGCGGACTTCGGCGGCGATCATTTTGCAGGCCAACGTCACCCCGCTTAGCAGCAGAGAAAATTCGCCCGAGGCCGTCGGGTGGTGAAGGCGCTGCTGGTCGAGAATGTGCTGGGAGGCCGTAATGAGTTCAGCAGACGCCATCGCGGACTCGCAGTCAGTAGTTCCAAGTTTCTCGTTTACTTAATGGCCGTCACGGATTTCGCCCGTCTTCCTGGATTTCGCCCGTTTCCCGGATTTCACTCGACGACACGTCAACACGAAATGTCTGCTCGGCAATACCCTCACAAAGCTGTCGAAGCGCGGGCGGCAAATCGAGACCCTCGAGCGGACAGAACTTGCCCTCTACAAGCCGGCCAAACACCAGGAATCGGCACCCGGACGCGGCAATCGCCGCGATCGCGGCATCCCGCTCCTGACAGTTTCCATAGTAATTCACGTCGGCCACGCGGGCAATCGTGTCGGCCCCGACAATAAAAGTGGCCTTTGGGAACAGGGCCGCCTTCTCGGCAAATGTGGCGGCTCGTGTAAGCCAGACCGGCAAGCCTCGACAGCCAAGCAGTCGGCGACGGATATCGAGAAAATCGAGCGGCCGCTTGTCGACGTTGGTGATCGACAATTCCAGGGCGACGGGGCAGCTGAGATGCTTACCGGCCAGATCGACCATCTGCCGATGGGCCTCATGCAGCGGGTTAAAAGCACCCGGAAAGATGGCTTGGCTCAGTGGTTTCTCGGTCGGGGGCTCCTGACTAGAAAAGTGCGATGCGACACGCTCGGCCGAACCGAGCAGAAGATCGCTCCAGGAATCGTCGCCCGGCGGGACCTCCACGCGATCGGTGGTGAGTCGCTCACCGAATTCAGGTACGAACTCGACCGCCGGTGACTCGTCGCTACGGTCAATATTCGCGATGGCACCGAGTACCAGACCGGCTGAGAGATCTTCTTCGTCAGCACGGCTGCGTTGCTGCTTGTTGAACTGCCACGATACGACTTGCGTACCGCGTGCCGTCTGCACGGCCACGTGTACCCGATGCGGGCCGCGCTTCTCTCGGTCACTGGCCAGGCTGGCCGTGCAACCGACACCCATGAGCCGGTACGGATCGTCGGGCGATAGCCGGCGGGCACGCTCGAAAGCCACCATTGCGAGGGCCCGGGCCGTTGCCTCCGAGCAGGACTGATCGGGCTCAAACCCGAGGTAATCGACCAGTGCATCGGCCGAGTAAGGCACGCTAGCTTCGAGGACGGTACGGGAGGCCCCGGGCACGGCCAGCAGATCGCCGATCGCTGTGCTGCCGCCACCGGTCACGGCCAGAACGACCTGCATCGGCCCGGCGTGGATCTGTTGGACGAGTTTTTCGCGGTCGGGCTGCATATTTCACCACCTAGGCATGAAGCACTCACCCTGAATTATGACTCAGCCCGCTGTCGCCACTTGTCCGGATCGCTGGCTCCGTGAAACACACCGAGCACGTAAGCTGTGTTGCCCAATAAACGGTAGAGGATCAGATGCGGAAAAGACCTGACGCGGACAAAGCGAACCTCTTCGAACGCAATGGGATACAACACCGGATTCTTGAGGATACCATCGAGGCCAGAGTTGACTGATCCGCGGAATCTGTTGGCAAGTTCTGGAGAAATGTTGGTATACCAACGAATCGCATCTCGCAAGTCAGAGGCTACGTGCGGATGAAAACGAAGAGATTCAGCCATTGGCATCGTTGACGCGCTTCCAAAGCTCTTCGCGTGTTATTGCGATGTCCGGGTCAGCGTCCAATTCGGCAGAACGCCGTCGGGCCTCGTCCTTGTGCCACCCACGAAGGATGAGCGGCTCGTCCGAATCACCAATCCCGTCCCAGATTTGCTCGACAAGCCTTAATCGGTCAGCGATGGGAAGTTGCTGGATTTGTTCGAGTGGAGCGTCCATACGTCCATTGTACCACGGGGGATTGACAGGGGTAGACGCCTGGGCCGCCAGAGCCTCGTTTGCGAGCCGTGCTTAAGGCACACTCGCACCCGCCAGCAGTCCCGCTAAACTATTTTATACTTTTTTTTGCGGAGCGGCCCAAGATCGGCCTGCCGCCCGCGAAATCCCTATTGTAGTGGGCGCTGGTGGAGTGCCCCGAATCGATGTTGAGGTGTCCGCCGGGACTTGTGGAGCGACCCGACCCACACCGTTTTCTATTGGAGGATTTGGTTATGATCAAGATAACATTGCTGGTAGTCGGTGGATTGTCCCTGTTGGGCGTGCTGATCTTTGGCGGCAACGTCTGCAGCTACGTCACGACATCCGCCGAGCGGGTCCGGGATTCGGTCCGCGAAAGTGTGCCAATCGAGTTCGAAATCGACCGGGCACGGAAGATGGTACGTGATCTGGTGCCGGATATCCGGCGTTGCATGCACGTGATCGCTAAGGAAGAAGTCGAAGTCGAGCGGCTCGAAAAGCATGTCGACGGAGCCAGTCAGAGTATCTCCAAGGCTCGCCAGGAGATTCAGCAGCTCACAGTGGCCTTGAAGGACGATCGCAGTATGTATCACTTTGCCGGTCGGCATTACACGTCGGACCAGGTGAAGTCTGATTTGACACGACGCTTTGCTCGCTATAAGACGAGCGACGCCACGCTCGAAAGCCATCGCAACATGCTCGTCGCGCGTCAACGCAACCTCGACGCAGCCCGACTAAAACTCGACGGCATGCTGGCCGCCAAGCGGCAACTGGAAGTCGACGTCGAAAATCTTGAAGCACGGATGAAACTGGTCCAGGTGGCTCAGGCATCGAGCGAATACAACTTTGACGACAGTCAGTTAGCTCGGGTGAAGGACCTCGTGGCCGACGTGCGAAGTCGCCTGGCGGTGGCCGAGAAGCTCGTCAACGCCGATGTAAAGTATCACGACGAGATCCAGTTGGAAGAAATCGACACGGCCAAAATTCGCGACGAAGTAACCGAGTACTTTGGATGGGAGCGGCCGATCGTCGCCAACCTGGCACAGGCCAGTCATTAACTCGAATCCCGAAGTTTAGCGGGACCGCTTGCGGGTGCGTGTGTCGAGCCGTTTGCGGCCCGTTTGTCGCGACCGTTCAACACGGCCCGCAAGCGGGACCGCTAAACATACGTTTCACGCCGTTTCACTCTGATGAATAATTACCATGTTCCCAGCCTGGCGACTTCAACTGCACGAAGCCAAACTCGCTTATCAGGGAGGACGGTTGGAAGATGCCCGCCGTCTAATCGAACAGAACGATCTCGGCGAGTTTTTGCCCGGCCAGCAGCTTTCGGCCCGCGTCGCGCGGTCCATCGCCGAGCGAGCTGAGCAGCGGGCGGCGATCGGACAAAGCGAGGGGGGTTGGCGCGATCTAAGGGCGGCTGCGTCATTGGGCGGGGCTGAAGGCCAGGTCGATACGGTACGCCGCGAGTTCGTCACGCGAGCCCTGAGTGAAGCCGAGAGGCTGGTGATGGCGGGCGACCCGCAACAGGCACTGGCCTGTTTGGACCGGCTTGCCCGACACGATGCCGAGCAAGCCACGACGCGGGCTGGCGTCACGTGATTCAGTCTGTCCGCGAGGCACAGATCCGCCAACAGCGCGGTGAGTTTGCCGAGGCGGTGAAAAACTGGGCTCGGGCAGCCGCGTTGGGCAAGGACTTATGTGCCGCTCCGCTCTCCGCCTTCTTGGAAGAGAACGATCGGCAATGTAGGGTAATGGCGGACGAGCACCGCCAACTAACCGGAGATTTGCACGCCTTGTTGGCCTGCGAGCCGTCTTCTCCGGCTGATTGGACAGAAGTATTGGCAACGACCGAGTCGCTCTTGGTGCTGGCGCCGCACTGTGCCGTCGCCAAGCGAGCACAGCACCGCGCTTGGCAGGCGGTCGGTTTGCAGTCGAGCCGCTCGGGCGGTAAGTTTTTTCGATCGTTACGAAGGCACGGTTCCGCGTCTGCAGCCTCGGGGTCTTCGAAAGCCAAGTCTGTGGCGACGGCGCCTTCGAGCATGACGAAGAGTACCCGAGGCCGGCGAGATGCCTCAAAGGTAGATACGGTGGCGAAACAATCCAGTGACCAGCGATTCTTGATGTGGGTGGACGGCGTGGGAGGTTTTCTCACGCTGCTTGGGGAGCGGATCGTCGTGGGACAACCGAGCACCGAAGGTGCCGTCGACCTGCCGATTCGCGCCGACCTGTCGCGACGGCATTGCCTCATTTGCCGAGAGCAGGAAGGTTACGTGCTCGAACCGGTTCAGGCCCTCTCCAGCCGCACGATTCGTATCGACGCCCAGCCGATCAAGGGACCGACGCGGTTGGTCGACGGCAACGTGATCGACCTGGGACAGGGGGTCAAAATAAAGTTTAGCCAGCCGCACGCGCTCAGCGCCACGGCCCGGCTCGATATTGTCAGTCACCACAAGACACAGCCGACCGCCGATGCCGTGCTGCTGATGTCGGACACGTGCATCTTGGGCCCAAACCCGCACTGTCATGTGCCGTGCAAAGCCTGGCGGCGGGATGTGGTTTTGTACCGACGAGACGACGACCTGATTTGCCGCACACAAGGCCCGCTGAAGATCGACTCTCAGGCGACCGACGGGCATGCCACGATTGGCCGCAACGCAAGGATCGAAGGCGAGGACTTCGCCATCCGATTAGAATCGTTATAGAGGGCTTTTAGCCGCAAACGCTGAATCCCGTGATAATTAGCCAACTCGCTTACGAATCGTTACAATAGGTTTGACCCATGAACCTGAACGCCACACAAGCCAGCAAGGAAGGGAAACCGCCCGCCGGCGCGACGAAATTCACGCACCCGAGCGGCTCGCGTCCACTCGATGGTTATACGATCCATCGCGGCATCGGTCGCGGCGGGTTCGGCGAGGTTTACTTTGGCGAAAGCGACGGCGGCAAAGAGGTCGCGCTGAAATTGATTTGCCGCAATCTTGAGGTCGAGCTACGCGGCGTGCGCGAATGTCTTAACCTCAAACACCCCAACCTGGTCGGCCTCTACGACATCAAAAGCGACGACATGGACGATCGCTGGGTCGTGATGGAATACGTCGCGGGCGAAAGCCTCGAAACGGCGATCGATCGCCACCCCGACGGGATGCCCCGAGACGACGTGTTGCGGTGGATTCACGGCATGGCGGCCGGCGTGGCCTACTTGCACGACCATGGCGTCGTACACCGTGACTTGAAGCCCGGCAACATTCTGAGCGATGAGGGCACGGTCAAGATCGGCGACTACGGGCTGGCCAAGTTTATTTCTTGCTCGCGACGCAGCGGCCAGACTGAGAGTATCGGCACCATCCATTACATGGCACCGGAAATCGCCAACGGACGCTACGGACGTGAAATCGATATCTACGCCATGGGCATCATGCTTTACGAGATGCTGACCGGCAACGTGCCGTTCGAGGGCGAGAGTGTCGGCGAAGTGCTGATGAAGCATCTCACGGCCGAGCCCGATCTCAGCGCGCTCGACGAGCCATATCGGACGATCGTGGCCCGGGCGATGGCCAAGGACCCGGATAAACGAATTGGCAGCATTAGCGAGATGGTCGCCCTGCTGCCTGCCCCGCCCGCCGGCGGAGTGGCCGGCGCGGCCTATACACCGCACGTAGCCGCTGCGGCAGGCAAGAACCAGATAGTTCAGGCGGTCACGGTCGATCAAGTTTCCAGCGAAGAATCGGGCGAGGAGCCGGTCGCCAAGGCGGTCCACGACGGTTGGCGGAATATTCAGTCGTGGTGGGCAGGAGTGAATCTGCACCCGGGCGTGAAGACGTTGCTGCTGGTGATCGTGATCCTGGGGCTGATCGGTTTTTCGGAAGCGTGGGTGCCGGTGCTGTTCGCCGCCCTGTTGATTTACGCCGTGTACTGGGTGGTGCGGGCCATGGTTGCGCCAGTAATGAAGACCAGCGGCAAGCCGCCACGGGTTGCTTCGCCCGCCGCGAACGGTCCGTCACAGAAAGGGCCATCACAGAAAGGGCCATCGAAGGAAGTTGTCGCCCAGAGAGGAAAAGCCGCTAAATTTGTTGAGCGCCAACGTGGGAAGCATCGGCGTCGGCACAGTTGGCAAGACGAATACCGAACAACGCTTATCGAGAAATCGGTCCGAGAGAAACTGGGCGAACTGACCGGCTCGATGTTGCTCGCTGCGCTAGCGGCCGTGCCGCTGAGCGTGGTGATGGGCATTTTCGCTACGGCTATCAGCACGACGTTGCAGAAAGAACAAGCGATTTGGATCGCGTTGGTCGGCACGGTCGGCGCTTGGGCCGTGATGCTGCCGTCGAAACGCTGGGAGGGCCGTCGTGGCGACAATGGCGTGCTACGATTTACCATGTTGGTCGCCGGACTGGCGATTGGCGCCTTGGCCTGCGGTCTGGCCGGTCTGCTGATGGTCGAGTTGCCCGACAGCGGTGACCTCAGTGGCGAAGGTCTGCTGAGCACTGTAATGAACCGTGATGCTTTCTGTGATGCCAATGGCGCACCCACGATGCTGGCATACCTGGCCTACTTCGGTTTTCTGATGGTGATTCTTCGCTGGTGGCGGTTGGCCGACCCGCTCCGTAGCGTACGGCTGAGCCTCTGGTCGACCGTGTGGTGCGTGGCCTGGGCATGGCTGCTGGCCCAGTTCTGGTGGTTCCCGCAGCCATGGGGCGTGATGCTCGCCGGCGTGATCGCCATGACCACGCAACTGGCCAGCCCCTGGGTACCGCACGAAGAGCGGATAGCAAAGCAACAAGCGGACGAATAACTTCCATTATATTTAGCGGGGTCGCTTGCGACCCGAGTTTAGCGTTTAGTATTTAGCATTTAATATCTCCTATTTAACATTTCGTGTTCAACATAAAGCAGCCGTATGACACATGGGCCGCAAGCGGCCCCGCTAAACTTTTTAAGCGAGACAGGTAGAACCATGCCACTGACATTTTTCTCATTTGGGCAAGCGGATTCATTCACATGGGCAACGCCCCTATTGGCACTTTTTTTCCTCGGCTGCGTGGTGTTAGGTGGGTTGGTGCTCTTGGTCACACTCATCCTCAATCCGAAGTGGCGGTCGATTGTTCTGAGTATCGCCGGTGTGCTGGCCGTAATCGGGGTGATCTTTTCGTTCGTAGCGTTTCTATCCGTTCGGCGGGCCGAGGTCTACGACATTGTCTCCGACTTTCCACCCTTCTCACAACTCAGCGAACAGGTGGAGCCGGACTGCACGGTCGAGTGGGAAGGGGATTGGTACGACGCGATCGTGCTAGAGACGAAAGAGGACAGTTGGTACGTTCACTACATCGGTGACGACGATTCGTACGACGAATGGGTGGGCAAGGACCGCATTCGTTTGAAGCCGATCGATCCGAACGACATAATCGATCTGGACGGCCACGTTGCGGCCATGGAGGTAACCACGGATGATGCGTCCGATGCTGCGGCGGAAGCGACCGATACTGTGACCGATGATGCGGCGGATGCGTCCGATGCTGTGACCGATGTTTCGAAGGATGCTTCCGATGCTGTGACCGATGCTTCAACCGAAGTCGAAAGTTCCGCCGAGAAGATTTCAGAGGGGCTTGTCTCCAGCGAAGACGAGGAAATCGATCCGCCGGCGTCCGCAACCGTGGAGCCGGACTGCACGGTCGAGTGGGAAGGGGATTGGTACGACGCGGTCGTGCTAAAGACGAAAAAGGACAGTTGGTACGTTCACTACATCGGTGACGACGATTCGTACGACGAGTGGGTGGGCAAGGACCGCATTCGTTTGAAGGTGGCCGATCTGAACGGCCACGTTGCGCCCATTGCGGCGACCACGGACGATGCGGCGGAAGCGACCGCTGCTTCGGCCGAAGGCGAAAGTTCCACCGAGGAGATTTCAGAGGCGCCAGCTTCGAGCGTAAGCAAGATACTC